>NZ_JAYWVC010000236.1:0-11467 GCF_036281785.1 Streptomyces chiangmaiensis
ACTCAATCCGCTGCTGCGTTCCTCGATCCCCGAGACGCCCGAGCGGTCGCCCCTGGCCGTCGGCAGCAAGGTGATCGCATGACCGCCTCCTGCAAGATCTGTGGCGGCACCACGCGTGTCACTCACCGCGGCACCGTACTCAGACGCCACAAGGCCACGTACCTCATGTGCACCGACTGCGCGTTCTGGTTCGTCGACGAGCCTCATTGGCTGAACGAGGCGTACTCAGAGGCCGTCGCGGCAATCGACACCGGGGTGGTACAACGCAATCTGTCTCTGTATCCCCGGCTGGCCTCCGTGCTGGCCCGTATGTTCAGCCCAGCCGGCATTTACGTCGACTACGGCGGAGGATACGGACTGCTGGTGCGGCTGCTGCGCGACGTGGGCCTGAACGTCTACTGGCAGGACGCCCACTGTCAGAACCTGTTCGCCAGGGGCTTCGAGTGGGACGGCAGCCGACAGGGGGCGGCTACCGCGGTCACCGCCGTCGAGGTCATGGAACATGTCACCGATCCGCTCGCCTTCGTCGACACATGTCTGCAGGAGACCGGGGCGGACTCGTTCATCCTCACCCAGCATCTCCACGACCTCACCGCCAACCCATCCTGGTGGTATCTCGCACCCGAGGCCGGACAGCACATCTCCTTCTACGCCCCGCAGACGATGCACAAGCTCGCCGAGCGCCTGGGTATGACGTACCACGCAGCGAACACTCTGCACCTGCTGACCAGGCAAGATTTCCGCAAGGGAACCTTCGCCCGCACCGTACGGCTGCACCGATACATCCACCCATGGCTGCGGCGCCGGCTGCAGTCGCACGTGGTTCCGGACCACCAGCTGCTCGTACGCCGCGCCTGCTGCGCCGGCTGAGGCGGTCCTGCCGCCCTTCCGGGCGTCGAAGCACTCGGGCAGCCGGAAACGCCGGACGGCCCTTACCCCCGTTCCCGGAGATTCACGGACGAATGCTGAGTGTCCGGGACCCGAGGGCTTCACTCGCGCCTACAACGACCTCACGGCGACGTCTTGGCGTTCAGGTGCAGCCACAGATGCCAGCCCAGCATCCGTTCGCCGATCATGCCGTGCACAGGGAGGGGTGGCGCGTGCATGAACCGCTTCTCGGCGTCGCGCACCTCGAATAGGGGAAAGTGCCGCCGGACCCGCCGCACGTCGTAGACCCTGGAAAACGGATTGTCCGGCCCGTCGGTGTTGCGGTGCACGAAGTCGGACATCCGCAGGTACCGCAGGAGGCCGCGGCGACGGGCGTTGACAATGTGCGCGCCGAGAAGCGAGTGCGGCGTGGGTAGCAGTCCGCATCGGACGAGGGTGTAGGCCGCCAGCAGCGCCGCGCGCCGTACCACGGCGATCGACAGCAGATAGTTGACGGACCAGCGCGCATAGAGCATCACGATGAGCTCGCCGCCGGGCTTGAGGACACGATGGATCTCCCGCTGTGCGGTGAGGATTTCGGGCACGTGGTGCAATACGCCGTGGCTGAAGACGAGGTCGAAGGAGTCGTCGGGAAACGGCAGGTCCAGCACGCTCGCCTGCTGGAGTCCTTCGTATGGCAGGTCGCGCAGGGCGAGCCGCATCCCCGTGCGCCGGACGGCCGTCTCGGTGAGGTCCACTCCTGTCCAGCGGGCGCCCCTGCGGATCAGCTGCTCAGACTCTGCGCCCTGGCCCAGCCCGATCTCCAGCACCCGTCGTCCCGCAATGTCCAGACGGTCCAGACACTGCGGGATGTGGGACTCGAGACGGTACTTGCCGGCGTCGTACCGGGTGAAGAACAGCTCATAGTCCTCGTGCCCGTCTCCGCCCGGCACTCCGAAGACGTTGTCGCCGCACGGGTGGGCCGCCCAGAAATCCTGGATGTCTGACTGCCGCAAGGGAATCTCCAGATCGTTGCGGGAACGTGGCAGGGATCGGTGAGGCACTCTGATGTCAGGCATATGGGCACACAGCGGGTCGGCCGGAAGGCACCAGCCGCACCCCGACAGCTGAACGGCGAAGGCACCTGCGATCGCCAGATGGCCTCTCGCGGCCACGGGAGGCTTTCGCCGTCTCTGCGAATTGATCTATCACGCTCGGACGATCCGCCCGTGCTGACTGGGCCGTGGGCACGCGCGCGATCTCTTCGAGCGCAGGCGAATGAGTCCGCCTGCCGGTTCTGCCCGAACGGGCTGAGCCATGACACGCGGATGAGCGCCTGCGGAATCCGTCGTCGGGCGATACCGCGTGTGCTCGTCGGCGTATCCCCGGTCGGCAATGGTGGGTCCCACCATGACCCCGAGTGACGCCATGACGTAGGAGCAGACCGGAGCATTTCCGCTGAGCATGATGAGACTGACACCCGAGAGGGCCGCAAGCGCGACGCCATGAGGCGTCCCTCCCTGACCGATATCCTGCGGGCGGGCGCCGGCAGCCCGCTACAAGACCGATATAACCGACTGAGCCAGATACCCAGCCCGATATACCCGACGTCACACCAAAGTCCCGGATAGTCGGTTTGTGGTTCACCATATGTCACGACGGCGTCCTGGATCGTCGCACGGCCCCGAGCCGGGCCGGGGACTGGTGCACGCGTGGTCACTCACGAGGGACGCCGACCCCGCGTGTGACCTGATAAGCGATGTCACCCACCGGGACAACGGCAGGTCGCAATCCCTATGCGTGGGAGTGTTCATGAGCACGCTCTCGTCGGCACGCAGAGGGACACGAAGGAGGACGTGTTGTCCTGGACTACGGATGCGGGGGGTGATCTCATGGGGCCACTCGACTCCGCTCTCGCCAAGAGATGGAAATGTTCGTCCCGACTCCCAAGAAGCACCCATCCACATCTGGCCCGCACCTTCTGGTATTGAGACAAAGCGCGGATCTGGGCGGGATGGGACGGGCTGCCGAATTCTTCACGCCAATCCTTCAGGCGCAGTGCCGCGCGGCGGAAGTCGTATGCCTTTCCGCGGAACGGTCCGGATATGCACACTTCGAAGCTGCCCGGTCCGCGCAGGCACGCGCCACCGTGGCCGCCGTATTGCGCTGCCTCCGCATTCTGTTGTCCGCTGCCCCGGACGCGGTCTACCTCCCGGTTTCCCAATGGGGCATTCCCCTGGCGCGTGACGTCCTGATCACCATGCTCGCCAGGGCGGCCGGAGCCACACGGGTGCTGCATCTTCACGGCGCGCAGTTGCCGGACCGGCTGGCCTCGAGCCGTTTGCTGCGCTCGGCCCTGTCCGGAGCCCGTTGGATCGTCCTGAGCGAGGAGGTCGCTGCACAGTTGCGGTCCTCCGGCTGCCGTACGAGGTCGATTACGGTGGTACGCAACCCGGCACCGCTGACGGTCACTTCACGTCGCCCCGGTCCCCCCGGCGTGCTGCGTGTCGGCTGGCTCGGCACGATGTGCCGGGCAAAAGGTTTCGACGTGCTCTGCGACGCTGTGGAGATGCTGAAAGGCCGAGGCGTACAGGTGGACTTCCGCGTCGCCGGGATGCGCCTGGACGTGTCAGCCGCTGACATGTCGTGCGTGGATGAGGACCTCGGTGTCCTCGAGCGGGCGGACGTCACGTCCTTCTGGGCCCAGGTCGATGCGTTCGTGCTTCCCGCCCGCTGGGCCGAAGGACTCCCGTTCGTGCTGCTCGAAGGGCTCCAAGCAGGGTGTGCTGTCGGGGCGACCCCTTCTTCGGGGTGCGCCGAACTCTTCAGCCAGGGGTGCGTGGACCCGGTGGAGGCCACTGTGAACTCGGTAGCCAACTTTCTCATGGCGTGCCGGGACGACCTCCAGGGGATCCGAAGCCGCCAGCAGAAGGCATGGGCTGAGCTGCGGGGGCTGTACGAGCCGGAGAGCGTAGAGCGTTCGTTCGTACGGTTCTGGGAGGAATCCCAGCTGGCACAAACATCCTGACGAAATGTATACAAACAGTGGCGGTATGCCTCGGCAGCCGGGTACCACGGTGTGTCCAAGAGCCGGACAGGAATGGTTGCACAGCCCGAACCAGGAGCCGCGCCGCATGTTCCTGCATTACACTTGGGATCACGCCGCCACGGACGGTGATCGGCCGTCGCCGGCGCAGAGCGAGAACGGCAGCGGAGAGACGGCCGAGGCGTCTGCCGCGACGCATCGGTCCGCACCAGGCCGATTCCACCTTATGACTGCTGTGCCGGTGCTCCTACCGCAGTCGCAACGCTGTCCCGAAAGAAGCGCACATGCTTGACGTGCACCGGTGGACAGCTGGCGAAATACGCACCCACCGCCTCGCTCGTCTGCTGTCGGGCAAGGCCGAGTCGGTGTGCGAGCTCGGAGACCAGTCCTCGCGGATGCGTCAGTTCCCGTACCACGGTGGGCACATCGGCCCACCGAAGGATGGCACCGGCCTGCACCAAGTAGTGGATCAGGTCCCGCAGGGGTTGGTCCGCGACCATCGCGGTTTCCCAATCGATGACGCCGATCCCCTCTGGGGTCCGCAAAATGTTCCACGGTGCCAGATCACCGTGGACGACAGAACCGGTGTCCGCCCCCGTCGTGGCCAGCACTTCGGTGATGCCCAGCAGTTCGTCCCGTGTCAGCGGACCCGCAAGCCGCGCATGGCTCCAGGCGTGCGTCACCACTGCGTAGTGCTCACCCACGAAGTCCGCGTACGCCAGTTCCGGGACCCGGAAGGGAAGCCCTACCCCGGAAACCTTTGCGAGGAACTCCGCTTCATTGCGGAGCGGACGGTCGTCGGCCTGCCCGATCTTCAGCACATGACGTGGAGTTCCCCCGGAGACGAGTGCGGCGATGATCCGTCCGGGCATGGACGAGTGCATGCAGGCCGCACCGTCCGCATCCTTCAAGAACATCCGCAGTTCCGACGCCACTTCCGCCAAGGGATTCGGGACCCGCGGCCCGACGTTCATGCGTACGGCGAACTGATCGAGCAAGGCGGCCGCACGACCAAGGCGCCGCGACGGCCGGTCGATGAGTCGGGCCGCCACCGCGCCCCCGTGTCCACCCGTGGTCCGCAGGCCGACACGCCGCCCCAAGGGGCCGGCGCGGACCAGACCACGCCGCCACTCGGAACCCACGTTCACCGTGGTGCCCCCACGGCCCTGGCGACGTACAACTGCTCGATCATCACCCTCCCCATAAACCGCCGAAGAACCGGTGATGCGGCGACGGTGTCGATTCCACGCAGGGCTGAGGCCGGCAGATGACGGTGAAAGATCGACGGAAACAGCGAGAAGCCGTACCGGTGCTCAATGCGAAATCCCGACGCATTCAGCAGTTCGACGATGTCCCGATGCCTCAATTCATTAGGGGCCTGCGGCCTGGGCCTCGGTACGCGCACGGCGAGGGAGCGCAGACTGGGGCAGTGGCCATGGTTGTTGAACATCAGCAGGCCGCCCTGCTCCATATGCTGTCTGATCTTACGCAGGACGGGAAGCCGCAGTTCCTGGGGAGCATTGACAAAGAAACGGAAAACGGTGACGGCATCGTAAGGACCGGTCAGCAAGTCCTCGTCGAGAACGGAACCGACCTTGATACTCGCTCTGGGAATCGCGGAGGCGGCGCGCCGTGCCATCTCGGCCGAGATATCCACGCCCGTAAGCTCGTCCGCCACGTGGTCCACGGCCGCGAGGATGCGGCCGGTGCCGCAAGCGAAGTCCAGCATACGGAGACGGCGCCGCCGCTCCCGTTCCCGTCGCAGCGACTCGACAACCACCGGACACTCACGGGACCACACGTAGTCGTCATAAGTGCCCTCGTCGTACAGGCGGGTGTAGGTCTCTACGCTCTCCTCGTCGGCGAACTTCGTTCCATAGTCGCTCCAGCCCGAGCGCATCATGCCAGGATTCCGTTCTTGTCGACCGGCCTGAAGTCCGAGTCTCGACACGGACCCCATCACCCTAGGTGGGCTGAACCGCCGGCCCGGGAATTCCGACGGGCAAAGTCACCCGCACGGCCGTCGATCGACTTCAGCGGTTGTGGGGGACGCTGCGCAAAGATCCCCTGCTCGTCGCCCCTGCCGCGGAGCGCACCGGCGAGCGGGGCAGCCCGCCACAAACCCGAGAGCCTCATGAAAACTCCCGGATCCTCGCCTTCAGGTGCCCTTAGGGGATGTCACAGCTCGGCCCCAAAGCCGCCCCTGTTGCCCCGGGCCCACACACGGCCCTCCGGGACCAGGTACGTTCGAAGACGTGGCTGGATTCAGGATCGGACGCGACCGGGCGGGCCGCGCTCCTCAAGCGCGACCGCAGCAACCCCCGTACGGACGGCAGGTGCCGCAGGGCCCGACGTACGGCTACCCCTCCGCGCCGCAGCAGCGGCACGGGGGCGCACAGCCTTACGGCCGCGGGCCGCAGTGGCGGGCATCCCACGGCCAGGGTGAGCCGGAGTACTTCGGCGACGACGGCCACGGCCACTTCCCGGCGGCCGATCCGTACGCGGCGAACAACCCGGGCCACACCCAGGCGTTCTCGGTCGGCGAGGACCCCTACAACGCGGGCGAGATGTACCGTGCGGGTCAGGCCTCGGCACCGCCGATCGGTCCGCGCCTGCACTGGAAGGACCTGCTGCGGGGCATCCTGCTGTCCCCGTCCCACACCTTCCTGCAGATGCGGGACTACACGATGTGGGGCCCCGCCCTGATCGTGACCTTCCTCTACGGCCTGCTCGCGGTCTTCGGCTTCGACGGCGCGCGCCAGGACGCGATCAGCGCCACATTGTCGAACGCGATCCCGATCGTGCTGACGACCGCCGTGGCCATCGTAGTCAGCTCCTTCGTGCTGAGCGTGGTCACGCACACCCTCGCCCGTCAGCTCCGCGGCGACGGCGCCTGGCAGCCCACGGTCGGCCTCTCCATGCTGATCATGTCCATCACGGACGCACCGCGCCTGGTCGTCGCGATGTTCTTCGGCGGCGACGCGCCCTTGGTCCAGGTCCTCGGCTGGGCGACCTGGGTCGGGGCAGGTGCGCTGCTGACGCTGATGGTGTCCAAGTCCCACGACCTGCCGTGGCCGAAGGCCCTGGGCGCGTCTGCGATCCAGCTGATCGCGATCCTGTCGATCATCAAGCTGGGAACGTTCTAGGTTCTACGTTTCTGGACTTCTGGGTTTCCAGGTTCATCCTCCGGCCTCGGCCGGGGTCCGGATTTCGGTCGGGGTCGTCGTCGCGGAGGGCACAATCGCGGCGTCGGCCCCGACGGCCATCACATGGCCGTGCGGCGCCTCGTGCTTCTTCGGATTGACGGCGACCGCCGTTGCCTGGGCAGTGAAGGCCTGCGGCACCGGGAGCATCGGCGTGTACTTCGTACGGCCGGTGATGACCGTCGCGATCTGCCCGCGGGTCGGCGACGTCCGTGTCTCGACGGTGTCACCCACCTCGGCGCCGGTGAGCTTGCCCCACACCGGGTGACAAGCCGGGCTGTACCGGATCTCCAGGTGCATGGTGCCGACCCACTCCTGCTGGAGCGTCCTGGCCACATCTCCGCACCCGGTGATCCTGGGATCGAGCCCCTCGCACCCCTCGCCGGAGCAGCTCGGTGCCGTCGCCCGCTCGTGGACGCACCCACCGTCCGTACGGCCCCCTCGGTCCGGCCCGCGCTCTTTTCGCCGCCGCCATCGCCGAGCGCGGCGGTCAGAAGCACAGAGATCGCGGCGCCCACCGCGGTCACCAGGATCGAGCCGACAAGAGTCTGCGGGCCATGACGGCGTATCCACGCCCGCAAGCGTGCGACCAGGCCGGTGGCCGGGCTGGAGCCTGCTCCACCCGGACCTGTGACGGTGCTGGCGCCGGAACCGTCGCCCGAGCCGTCGGTTGACGGTGCTCCGCCGCTGTCCGTCATCTCTCCCGCTCCCACCGCCGACTCCAGCCGGCTGATTCCACGGCCGCTCCCGGCCGGGCGACTCGGATGCGGGCTCTCGGCCATGTGCCTCGGACGTCCGTCCCCACCGAGGTTCGTCCACACGCTGTGGCGTGCCGAACACCGTCCCGTGCCGGCCGCCGTCGCGTGCCCTCCCGTACGGGCCGCCGGGGCAGCTCCCCATAGGAGTCTTCCGCGCACGGTTTCAGAGGGGGCGCAGTGCGGGACGGATCCCCGGAAAATACTGGTGAGCCTTCGCCTGCCCCCGGTTATCCTGCCTCGTTCTGAACAGGCCAGGGAGGTCCCCCACCATGAGCAGCACCACGTCGTCCTTTCCTGAGCGGATCGAGCTGTCGGGGGAGGGCCTCGTCCTCCGCGATTGGACGGAGGAGGACCTGGCCGCGATGCCGGAGCTGTTCGACCACCCCGACATCGCGTACTGGACACCGATCGTCTCCCCCTTCGACGAAGCGGCCGCCCGCGCACGGCTCGACCGGGACCGGCAGCTGCGGGCGGACGGCACGACCATCCTGCTCGCCATCACCGTCGACGGCGGCGCACCGCTCGGCGAGGTGATGCTGCGGCGTGCCTCCGAGGGCACGGAGCTCGGCTACGCGATCGGCCCGGCGCACCGCGGCCAGGGGCTGGCGGCGCGGGCGGTGCGGGTGATGGCCGCCTACGCCTTCGAGCAGCTGGGCGCGAGGCAGGTGATCCTGGAGCTGGAGGCCGAGAACGCCGCCAGCGTCGCCGTGGCCACCAAGGCGGGCTTCAGCCTGCTCGACGTGCCGCTGATCACGGGTGAGGAGAAGGGGCGCCCCTACGCCCTACAGACGTGGGGTCTGAACCGCCCCTGACCCTCCGCCTCGACCAGGCTTCAAGGGAGACAATGGCGGCTGACACCAACAGGCACGAACAGCAGCGGTCCAGGCCCGACCTCGGCGCACAGCAAGGCCAGGCACAGGCAGGGTTGGCCTACGTCGGCGGTCCCACATGATCGACCTGACAATGATGGGCACAGAGCTCAAAGCCTTGGCCTCGGACTGGCGCCGGTACGCCCTGTCGGGCCGACCACCGTCGCCTTGACTCAGTCATCGACTCCACCGACCTCACTGTCCGCTGCCGCGTTATGGCCGATGCAAGGTCCGATCACTGCGCAGCGGTACGAAGTCCCAGTACAGCCTCTGCTCCTCGTCCACTACGGGCGTGTAGTTGTTGAGCGGGTGGTCGGTCTCGAGAGACGTGGCGATCGCCTCCATGAGCACCGGCAGGGACGTCCACATCTCGTGTGATACGCGCATAATGCCTTCCACGGCCTCGGCTTCGTGGACGCGCCCCCGGTCGATCTCGGGACGGTGGTCCAGCACGAGGTAACCCCCGCCGACGTCCCGCGCGATGGGGATCAACTGCGGGTGTCCGTACAGGACGCTGCTGACCCCGATCTTCATGAAGTCGTAGTCCGCCTCCTCTCCTTTCTCATCCGCCGCGCGCTTGTCGTAGAAGCCGGTGAAAAGTTGCCACGCAGCCGCTGTCTCGCGTGCACTCATCGGTTTGTAGAACCCTGGCAGCAGCGAGAATCGCTGATCGAGGAGACCGTCGTGCCGCAGCAGCGACATCACCAAGGGCTTCAGCAGTGGCCGGCCGATGACGCGTTCGGTCGCGGCGATGTCCGACGGATCCGCGGGCGGCGCCAGCGCGGCGCAGGTCGCCGGGGCGTGCTCGGCCAGCCAGTTCTCGATTCGCGTCCACGACTCACTGATCGGTGCGGTCATGGCACGGCATCCTGCCACCTGCTGCAGACAACCTCCTGGGAACAGCCGGACGGTGGCCGTGACCCCGATACATCCGGCTGGGCCGTCTCTGGGCCGTTGGAGGGGACTCAACGATGACAGGCGACGACGGGCGCCACCCGCTGACCCGCAGGCCAGAAGGGTGGCGGCTGGGGTGGGTCCAGGTCAGGAGGTCGGAATGTAGCGTCGAACGCCCGAACGAATCTAGAGCGCCTCTTTCGAAGGGGTGATCGACTCGCCCGACTTACGCACGGGAGGCAAGACACTCCAGGGGAAGTTGATCCAGTCGTCCGTGCGCTTCCACACGTACTCGCACTTCACGAGCGAGTGGGACTTCTCGTAGATCACGGCGGAGCGGACCTCGGCGACGGTCTCCAGGCAGAAGTCGTGCACCAGCTTGAGCGTCTTGCCCGTGTCGGCCACGTCGTCGGCGATGAGGACCTTCTTGTCGGTGAAGTCGATCGCGTTGGGGACGGGGGCGAGCATCACCGGCATCTCGAGCGTCGTGCCCACGCCGGTGTAGAACTCGACGTTGACCAGGTGGATGTTCTTGCAGTCCAGGGCGTATGCGAGGCCGCCGGCCACGAAGACGCCGCCCCGCGCGATGCTCAGCACAATATCGGGCTGATACCCGTCGTCGGCGATCGTCTGAGCGAGCTCGCGGACGGCGTGGCCGAAGTCCTCGTAGGTCAGGTTCTCTCGTACGTCGGTCATGTCCCGCTCACACCTGGGTGCGGTGGAAGTTGACGAACGAGCGGGAGGCCGTGGGCCCGCGTTGCCCCTGGTAGCGCGAGCCATACCGCTCACTGCCGTACGGGAACTCGGCCGGCGAGCTCAGGCGGAACATGCACAGCTGGCCGATCTTCATGCCCGGCCAGAGCTTGATCGGAAGAGTGGCCAGGTTGGACAGCTCGAGCGTCACATGCCCGGAGAAGCCGGGGTCGATGAACCCGGCGGTGGAGTGGGTGACGAGCCCGAGCCGCCCGAGCGAACTCTTGCCCTCGAGCCTCGAGGCGAGATCGTCGGGCAGGGTGATGACCTCGTACGTACTGGCGAGGACGAACTCCCCGGGGTGGAGGATGAACGGCTCGTCGCCCTCGGGCTCGACGAGCCGCGTCAGGTCGGCCTGCTCGACGGAGGGGTCGATGTGGGGGTACTTGTGGTTCTCGAACACCCGGAAGTAGCGGTCGAGCCGCACGTCGATGCTCGAGGGCTGCACCATCGTCGGATCGAACGGGTCGATCACGACCCGACCCTTGTCGATCTCGGTCCGGATGTCCTTGTCTGAGAGAAGCACGCCCCGAGAATACGCAAGGCGCGCGGAGCCGCCACAATCGTGGCGGCTCCGCGCGCCGGTACCGCTGTGGGCCGCTACTGCTTTTCCAAGGCCACCGGCACCACACTGCGCAGCCGGGCGCAGCGCGGACACCGGACGAGCCGGCCGGGGCCGAGGCGCTCGGCCTGCTGCATCGGGAACGAAGCGGTGCTGAACACGTGCCCCTCGGCACAACGGACGACGGTGCGCTCCATCAAGTCCTCTGAGTCCCTTCCCCAAGAGCCTTCGTCTCACTGGCGTGACGGACGACGAAAGCACATTACGGGATGAAAGGGACGGCCCTCCAGGCGGCACTCCGGCCGTACACGGCCCCTCTTCACCACTCCCACCGTACGCCCCAACTCCGGCCCACCGCAGCCGCATCCACGCCCTGGAACGACTACGGACCCCACGGCCTGAGCACCGGGGGTCCGACATGAGGTACAGTGAGCGAGCGTTGCGACACCGATCAACGAGTGTCTTACGCGGGTGTAGTTTAATGGTAGAACATCAGCTTCCCAAGCTGAGAGCGC
>NZ_JAYWVC010000237.1:0-11458 GCF_036281785.1 Streptomyces chiangmaiensis
GCAGTGCGACCACGAAGACGCCGGTGAGCAGGGTCGAGATCCAGTTGAAGACGTGCTGCCGGTAGGCGTCCTGGGTCAGGGCGAGGGCGTAGAGCGTGAACAGCGGACCGGCCAGCAGCATGTTGAAGATCCATGCGGCCCGCTTGCGACGCCGCATCACCACGGCGAGGAACAGCGCGAGGGCCGCCGACACCAGTCCAGCCGTGGCCAGGTAAGGGGTGAAGAACTCACCGACGTTGTGCTCGTGGACCTCTTTGCGGAAGGGCAGGGAGAGGACCGCCACGATGTTCAGCACGGCCTGCAGCCTCAGGTACCAGACCGTGACGGCGGCCGCCCCCGGGCGCAGGCGGACGCGAAGGGGCGGGCGTACTGCTGCCGTGCCCTGCGGGCGCCGGTCCTGCTGCCGGGGGATCATTGTTGGTTGCTGTGCGGGCACCGCGATGACTCACCTCGACGAGGCGCCGGAACCACCGGCGTGGACGGAAGCTGACACACGTGCGCGAGACGGTCTGCCCTCGGCTGTCTCGTACATTGCATCGACCCTACATTCCGTAGGGGAGATGGGAATCCCGGGAACGGTAGGAGTCCGGCAAGAATGCGCCGCTCCGGCCCGGACAGGTTCACCCGAGCGTGACGCCCCGGCAACGCTACGGGATTCTCTCCTCCACGCCCGCATCGCGCTCCCCCTGCACGGGCTCACCGGCCGCGCGCTGTTTCTCGACGCGCCCGGTCCCGGCGTACTCGGGATCGGCGTGTCCGGGATCGAGCTGCCCCAGCAGGAACGGGACGACTCCCCGCTCCAGCACGGCGTGCTCCCAGTCCTCACGGGCCCGGCGCAGCTCGGGATCACCGTCCGCGGCATCGTCCCCGCCGTGTTCGCAACGGCCCCGCATGCGGGTCGCGAGGATCCAGGCGAGGTCCCCCAGGGCCGCTCCCGCCGTCACGGCGGCGGCGATCACCCCGGCCATCACGAGCCCGTCACCGATGTGGGGGCGCACGGCGAAGGCACGCAGGCCGAATCCGCACAGCAGGAACACACCGGTGGCCACGGCGCCGAGGCTCGGCACCAGCACCGCGAGCACGGGCAGCAACCCGCCCACGGTCCGGCGGTCGGCGTCCGACGGCCGTCCGCGACGGGCGAGGGCGGCGGCCCGCAGGGCCAGACAGCGGCCGTACTCGTCGGGCGCGACGGCGGCGAGGCGGTCGCGCGCCTGAAGGGCCCGCGCACGCAGCCGGGCACGCGAGGGGCCCGCGCCGTCGGCGTCGATCGCATCCGCGACCTGTGGAAGGTCAAGGGCCCGATCCACCAGCCGTTCGAAGATCGGGCCGTCTGTCGGTGACGGCTCGTCGGACTGCTGCACAGATCCCCCGATCGGTGACGTGGTGCCGGCCATGCCGACCGGCGGACGGACGGGCCAAACCCTACAACATGTAGGACAACCTTCAGGGGAAGAGCGATGAGGTGGGGCGCGCCAGGGAGGCACCCGCGGTCCGATCATCCGGTCATTGCTCTCCGGCGGACGGGGCACCGAGGCCGGTGCACGCCAGTTTGCCGTCCACCTCGGCACACGCCTCCACACCTTCGGGCGATGCCGCGGCCAGCATGGGACTCGCCGTGCCGCCGGAGCCGTCTCCGGGGTACGCCGCGGACAGCACATCGCGCCCCGAGCGGACGGAGATCACGCGATCCACCGACGCCCGCGCCACGACCTCGGCCCAGGCCGTTCCACAGGACGGCGAGTACTCCAGCCGCACCGCGTAGGAGGCGGCCCGGACCGTGCTCTTGGTCTGCGCGTCCCGGTCGCAGGCGGCCACGTCGGGCAACTGCCCTTGGCAGGAGGTGCTCCGGCACCGGGGGGAGGCCGCCACCGACCGTCCGCCCGGCACACCGGAGCGGTGGGATGTGACCAGGGTGACGCCCACAGCGGCGATGGTGACGATCAGGGCGAGCGCCGCCAGCGGCAGCCGCCGGAGCCGGACGCGTCGTGACGGCGCGGCCCCGGCATACGTGGAGGCGTCCACGGCCGGAGGACCGTCGGACGCCTCCCACAGGGTCAGAACGGGCGCGGGGTCGACGCCCGCGAGCCGTGCGAGCGCCTCCACGGCCGAACGCGGGGGCCGCTGGGCGCCGTTGAGATACCGGTGCCAGGCCGATTTGCTGTAGGGGGTGCGCGCGGCCAGGGCCGCGAGACTGAGACCGGTGCTCTCCTTCAGATCGCGCAGTTCGGTCACGAACGGCCCGCCCGTCGGCGCGGGCGGGTCCGCCGCGGACCCTTGGGGTGCCTCCGTCCGTGCTGCGCCTGCCTTCACGGTCTCGATCCTTGGGGCTGTCGCATGACCTTTCCCTCAACGCCGATTCCAGTTTGGGCGGTTCGCCCACGTTGTCAGGATGTGTTCCCATGGGTGAGGTACTGCCACACATCGGGACCGGTATGAGATGGGTGAGTCGGCAGGACCGGGGGCGCACCGACGGCCCGCCCGGGCACACAGGGGTGACCGGGCAGGCCGATTTTCGGGAGGGGTGAGGGGTGGGGCTTCAGCACCAGCGCACGGCGCTCCGCGGACGGACGTAGTGGGCGGAGACGTACCCCTTGCCGCCCGCGAGCCTGTACCAGCCACGGTTCCCGAAGACGTACGAGCCGTGCCTCTTGCAGACCAGCAGCACCCGGCCCTGGGCCCGGCGGTGGCCGATCACGCGGTAGCCGAAGCCGGGGCCGGAGCGGACGTTCAGCGACCTGTGATGCGTGGCGACACGGCCCACGACGCGAACGGCACGATGGTGATACGCCGCCCCCGTGACGTGGTGCACGCGGCGGATGTGACGGACGTAGTGGTGGTGGTGGTGCCGCGTGAACCGGTGCGCGCGGTGACGGACGGGCGTGTGCCGGCCGGGGACGGGGAGCAGCGTGTGCGGGCGGTGCGGGACCGTCGCGACGACCGATGCCGGGCCGGCGTGGTCACCCTCGGCGGCCACGGCCGCCGTGGGCACGAGCGCGAACATCGCGACCGCGGCCACCAGGCCGCCCTGCAGTGTCCGACGAATCATGGAAACCTCCGTACTGACAGTGCCGATCACGAGGCGTGATCTCACGTTGCCCAGCGTTTCCGTGTCGACGCCCGGGAATTCCGTTCCGCCGTGCCAGGGACGCGAGGAACGTCCCGTGGGACGGACGACCGCCCTGATCTGCGGACGCCCGCCCCCGTTCCGCCGCCGGCCGCACACCACGGGGGCGGTGCCGTCCTACACGTCGCTCCCGGCGAGCCTCCACTCCCGGTGCAACGCGCCCAACGGAACGGTGTGCCGGAGGACCGGCGTACCGAACACGGACAACTGCAGTTGGAGCGCCCCACTCAGATCGACGCCGCCGTAGACGGTCCAGGACCCCACGACGGCTGCCGTGGGCCGGCCGCCCGGGCCCGCGGAGGCGGTCGCCGATGCCTCGCCGCGCAGGTACGGCGCGAGGTCGGCGGTGACGCCCGCCGCGCCGTACAGCCCGACGGAAGCCTCGGCCCCGAGGGCGACCTTCACATTCCCCGCGGTCGCGACGGAGGCGCGGACCGGCGTGCTCGCCATCGCCGACTCGCTGACGGGTGTCCAGCCCTCGTCGGGACCGAACGTGCCACCGGCCTTGAAGTCGCCCTTGATGGCCTGCTCGACGGAGACGGTCGCACTGCCGTCACCGCTGACCTCGAGGTAGCAGGTCAGATCGAGGTTAACCACGACGGGGATCGGACCGACCTGGAGGACAGGGTCGGCGTGGAGCCTGGCGAACGGCAGGCGCACGGGCTTGGCGGAGACCGGGGCACGGCCCTTCAGCGACCACTGCGAGCTCCAGTCGCCCGAGACGCCGAGGTACGCCGACACGGGTCCCGCCCGCCGGGCGTCCGCATCCGAACCGGCTCCGCCGTACGAGAAGTCGACCTCCGGCGCGACCTGGACGTAACCGGCCACCGACGCGTCCGCCGTCACCGGTGCACCCGCGGCCGTGGGCACCTCGGCGCGGACGTCGAGGCGCAGACGCCCCAGCGGGACGTGCGTGCCCTCGGGCCCGAAGTGGAGGTCGCCCGTCCTGGCCCAGGAGACCTTCACATCGGGCAGCAACCGTTCGACGTCGAAGGAAGAGGGGTCGACGGGCACGGTGCCCTTGGCCTTGTCCCCTCCGAGCAGGGAGTCGAGGGTGGTCGGCGCCGTCTGCACCTCGGTGCCGGCGCCGGTCTTCCCGAGCACCTCGGTAACCTTGACGAGCAGTCCGTCGGGAGCACCGGGTGCCGGGGCACTGGCGATGAGGTCACCGACGGCGACCGGGCCCGGCTCGGCCGGGTTGTCCGGGGCGCCCGACGAGGGTGCGGAAGGAGTGCCGGACGGGCCGGGTGCTCCCTTCGCCGTACGGGATATGACGGCGCGTCCGGTGTGACGGTCGTACGAACGCACCTTGAGTGCGCTCTGCCGGGCCCGTCCACCGCCGTCGCCGGGCCGGGCGAGGGCGGTCGGGGTGACGCCGGGGGCGGCCGCGACGGCGATCGGTCGGCCGGTGTCCACGGTCGCCACGGCGGAGGCCCCGGCCCGCCCGTCCCGACCGGCATCGGAGGTGGCGGGCGACCCGGGGCCGGAGGAGCAGCCCGAGGCGAGCAGGAGGGCGGATGCGGTGAGTGCGGGCATGAGGGCACGCAGGTGCCACGTGCGAATACGCAAGACCTGTCCTGAGGTGATGGGGGGTGGCGGAAAACACCCGCCGGCCTGGGATTACCGGCGAGTAATAAGACGTGAGCATGCCATGAAGATGTGAAGTGCCGCTCCACATCACGATCACGCCGGTTGTGATGTCAGCCACGTGTTGTCGATGAACAGACCTACCCCACCCAGGAGTTGGAAGTGCGGGTGGCACGCGGCGACGTCGGTACGGCCGGACCGTGCCGCCCGCAACCCGCCCTCACGGAACGTCCGGTAGTCGCGGCGGTCCTGCCCGCGCGGGGCAGGACCGTCGCAGGGCCTATCGGGCCGACGTCCCGTCGGGCACCGAGCCCGGAGCCGTGACATGACCGGCCGGCCGGGCGGTGAAGGACCCACGGCCCTGGGTTCGGCTGCGCAACCGGGTCGCGTAGCCGAACAGTTCGGCCAGCGGCACGGTGGCGGTGACCACCGTGCCGCCCAACCGCGCCGTCGAGCCCGAGACCCGGCCACGGCGTGCCGCCAGGTCGCCCAGCACCCCGCCGACTGCGTCGTCGGGCACGGTCACCGTGACCTCGGCCACCGGCTCGAGCAGGAGCATCGAGCACGCCCGCAACGCCTCCCGCAGGCCGAGCCGCCCGGCCGTGCGGAACGCCATCTCCGAGGAGTCCTTCGGATGGATCGCCCCGTCCGTCAGCACGACGCGCAGTCCGGTCACCGGATGGCCGCCGAGCGGCCCCTCGGCCAGGGCGTCCCGGCAGCCCGCTTCCACGGCCCGCACGTACTCGTGCGGCACCCGCCCGCCGACGACGGCCGAGCGGAACGCGAAGCCGGTCGCGGCGTCACCGTCGCCGACAGCCGGCAGCGGCTCCACATCGAGGACGACGTGTGCGAACTGACCCGCGCCGCCGTCCTGTTTGGCGTGCCGGTACACCAGCCCGGTGACGCCGCGGGCGATCGTCTCCCGGTATGTCACCCGCGGTCGGCCGACGGTGATGTCGAGGCCGTGAGCGCGGCGGACCTTCTCCACCGCCACCTCCAGGTGCAGTTCGCCCATGCCTGACAGCACCGTCTGACCGGTCTCGGGGTCGGTCCGCAGGACCAGCGAGGGGTCCTCCTCGACCAGCCGGGCCAGCGCCGGAGAGAGACGGTCGGCGTCGGCGCTCCTGCGGGCCTCGAGCGCGACGGAGACGACCGGTTCGGCGACCGTGGGCGGTTCGAGGACCAGTGGTGCCCCCGGTGCGCACAGCGTCGATCCGGTGCGGGCCGCCTTCGGGCCGACCACCGCGACGATGTCCCCGGCCACGGCCAGCTCCAGCTCCGCATGGCGATCCGCCCGCACCCGCAGGATCCGGGCGACCCGCTCGGTGCGCCGGGCTCCCGCGTCCATCACCGTCTCTCCCTTCCGCAACGTGCCTGAGTAGACGCGCAGATACGTCAGCCGGCCCGTGGCGCCGGCCTGCACCTTGAACGCCAGTGCCGCGAACGGCGCCGCCGGGTCGGCCGCCCGCTCCTGTTCCGAGCCGTCCGCGGTGCCGCGCACCGCAGGCACGTCCAGGGGCGAGGGCAGCCAGGCGACGACGGCGTCCAGCAGCGGCTCGATCCCGCGATTGCGGTAGGCGGAGCCGCACAGCACCACCAGGCCGTCGCCGGTGCGCGTGAGGTCGCGCAGGGCACGGGTGAGCGTCTGCTCGCCCAGCGCCGACTCGGCACAGAACTCCTCCAGCGCCAGGGGGTGGAGTTCGGCCACGGCCTCCTCCAGCAGCCTGCGACGCCGTAGCGCCTCCTCGCGCAGGGCGTCCGGCACCGGGCCCTCCTCGGCCGTGTCGAGGCCGTCCGCCCAGACCAGCGACCGCATGCGCAGCAGGTCCACCACACCGGTGAAGCCCGCTTCCGCACCGATGGGCATCTGCACGACCAGCGGGGACGGATGGAGCCGCCGGATCGAGTCCACGGCCGCGTCGAGGTCGGCACCCGCGCGGTCCATCTTGTTGACGAAGGCGATCCGCGGCACGCCGTAGCGGTCGGCCTGCCGCCAGACCGATTCGCTCTGCGGCTCGACGCCCGCGACCGCGTCGAACACCGCGATCGCTCCGTCCAGCACGCGCAGCGAGCGCTCGACCTCGTCGGCGAAGTCGACATGGCCCGGCGTGTCGATCAGGTTGATGCGGTGGCCGTCCCAGCCGCAACTGACGGCCGCGGCGAAGATGGTGATGCCACGATCGCGCTCCTGGGGGTCGAAGTCGGTGACGGTCGTGCCGTCATGGACCTCACCGCGCTTGTGGGTGGTCCCGGTCAGGTACAGGATCCGCTCGGTGACGGTGGTCTTCCCGGCGTCGACATGGGCGAGGATGCCCAGGTTGCGAACGCTGGTGAGCGGACGGGTGAGATGACGGTGCAGGTCGGTACGCACGGCCTGTGGCCTTTCAAGGGTGATCCGAACGGGGCGGCGCGATTCCCGGGCGAACGGGTCCCGGCACGGGGCCAGTCAGGGCGCGACGGCCCCGCCCGTGGCGGCGTGCTCGGGCAAAGGGCCGGCGGAGGTCAGCCGTTCGTCACGGGCGTCCGGTCCCGGCCGCGCAGCCGGCACCGGACGTTCCGGGACACGAGAATCACCTCGGAGCGCGACGGGGGGACGACGACAGCGGTGCGCTCACGCACGGCCGGCTCCCCTCACTCGTCACGACACGCGCCGCAGGGACGTGGCGGCGCGCGATGCGTGACGAGTGTAGGCAGCCGGCCGGGAACGAAGCATCGGATTTTCCCGGCACGCGCGGCGGGCGGCAGCCCTGCACCGCGCCGCCGCGCGGGGCAGGGTCCCGGACGACGCGCACCCGGCTCGGCCGCCGTCCGTCATCTGGCCGCGGGCTCGCGCGCAGGTCGAAGACGCGCCCCGGCGCAACGGCAACGGCACCCGCCTGCAACTGTGGGCCTGCAAGGTGGGACCCGCACGACCGCCGACGCCCGGACGGGCCGCCCGGCCGAACGTAACCGCGCCGCACGTTCGCCGGGCAGATGGCCACCCGTCCCCTTTCGTCCCCGCCCGAGTGGAGGGGAGCAACTGTCGTCCCCGCCCTGGTGGAGGAGAGCGACGCGGTGATCAGCAACACCTATCGGATCATCGAAGAGCCCTCTTTGACTTCTCATCGGGAATCGGCGGAAGCTGCTCTCGCAGCGGGAGTCGGATATGCGCAGACGGCGCACGTGAATACGCACGTCCATGGCCCGTACGTCCGGCACGCGTTCCCGGCTCGAAAAAGGGGGAAGCGGGCCGCCGCGTTTCGGCCCGGGCCCAAGGCGAGCACGCGCCCGATACGCCCTGCCCGGCCGGTGGCCCAGCGTGGAAAGAGGCAGCCCAGATCATGAGCAGCATCGAGGACCCGAGCGACAACCTGTCCGTCACTCCGCCCAAGACCTGGGCGACGGGTCTGCCCGCGGTGACGCACGCCCTCGAGTACTCCCTCGGCCAGACGTCCCTGCGGCGCACCGCGCTGACGTTGCTGAACATCAATCAGGCCAAGGGCATCGACTGCCCGGGCTGTGCCTGGCCCGAGCCCGCCCCGGGCAAGCGCCACATGAACGAGTACTGCGAGAACGGCGCCAAGCACATCAACGACGAGGCCACCTCACGGCGCGTCACCCGTGACTTCTTTAGCGAGCACTCGATCGCCGAACTGGACAGCATGTCCGACTACTGGCTCAACCAGCAGGGCCGGCTGACCGAGCCGATGGTGAAGCGGCCCGGCGGGACCCACTACGAGCCCATCGGCTGGGACGAGGCGATCGGCCTGCTCGCCCGGGAGTTGAAGGAACTGGACTCCCCCGACGAGGCCCTCTTCTACGTCTCCGGCCGGCTGAACAACGAGGCCGCCTTCCTCCTCCAGCTCTTCGCCCGCGCGTTCGGCACCAACAATCTGCCGGACTGCTCCAACATGTGCCACGAGTCCAGCGGATCCGCGCTGCAGGAGACGCTTGGCATCGGCAAGGGCAGTGTCTCGCTGGACGACATCCACAACGCCGACCTGATCTTCGTCGTGGGGCAGAACCCGGGCACCAACCACCCGCGGATGCTGTCGGCACTGGAAGAGACCAAACGCAACGGCGGCCAGGTGGTGGCGGTCAACACGCTGCCCGAGGCCGGGTTGATGCGTTTCAAGCACCCGCAGCGGGTGCGCGGGGTGATCGGCCGCGGCACGCCGATCGCCGACCAGTTCCTGCACATACGCGCCGGCGGCGACCTCGCCCTGTTCCAGGCCCTCAACCGGCTGCTGCTGGACGCCGAGGAGGCCGCCCCGGGCACCGTGCTCGACCACTCCTTCATCGAGCGCAGCACCACCGGCTTCGAGGCCTTCGCCGCGCAGGCCGAAAAGACCTCCTGGGACGATGTGCTGATCGCGACCGGGCTGTCCCGCGAGGAGATCGAGCGCGTGCACACCAGGGTCCTGGAGAGCAAGAAGATCATCGTGTGCTGGGCGATGGGACTGACCCAGCACAAGCACGGGGTGCCCACCATCCGGGAAATCGTCAACTTCCTGATGCTGCGCGGCAATATCGGCAAGCCCGGCGCCGGCGTGTGCCCGGTGCGCGGCCACAGCAACGTCCAGGGGGACCGCACCATGGGGGTGTGGGAGCGGATGCCGCAGGGGTTCCTGGACGCCTTGGAGCGCGAGTTCGGCTTCACCCCGCCCACCCGGCACGGCCTGGACTCGGTGAACGGCATCCGGGCCATGCGTGACGGCAGCGCCAAGGTCTTCGTCGGCGTCGCGGGGAACTTCGTACGGGCCACCCCCGACAGTGCGGTCACCGAAAAGGCGATGCGGAAATGCCGGCTCACCGCGCATGTCTCCACCAAGCTCAACCGCTCGCACACGGTCTGCGGCGACACCGCCCTGATTCTTCCCACCCTGGGCCGCAGCGACCGGGACATCCAGACCACTGGCGAGCAGTTCATCACCGTCGAGGACTCCATGAGCGAGGTGCACGCCTCCCGGGGCAAGCTGCCGCCGGCCTCCCCGCATCTGCTGAGCGAGGTGGCCATCATCAGCCGGCTGGCGCGCAGGACTCTGGGGGACAACCCGTCCATCCCCTGGGAGGACTTCGAGGCGGACTACGGCACCGTCCGCGACCGGATCTCCCGTGTCGTATCGGGCTTCGAAGACTTCAACGCCCGGGTGGCGAGGCCCGGCGGCTTCAAGCTGCCCAACCCCGTGAACGAGGGTGTCTTCCGCACCCCGAGCGGCAAGGCCGTCTTCACCTGCAACGAGTTCAGCATGCCGCACGTCCCGGAGGGACATCTGCTGCTGCAGACCCTCCGCTCGCACGATCAGTGGAACACCATCCCCTACGCCCCGAACGACCGCTACCGCGGCATCCACAACGCCCGCCGGGTCGTGCTCGTCAACCCCGCCGACCTGGAGGCCCTCGGCATCGCCGACCGCGACGAGGTGGACCTGGTGAGCATCTGGCACGACGGGACGGAACGCCGCGCGGAGAACTTCCGGGTCGTCGGCTACCCCACCAGCCGTGGTTCCGCGGCGTCCTACTACCCCGAGACCAACGTCCTGGTTCCGCTGGACAGCGTCGCCGACATCAGCAACTGCCCCACCTCCAAGGGCGTCGTGGTCCGCCTGGAAGCCGCCCGCACGCCCGCCTGACGCGGCTGCCTTCAGAGCCCCGTACCGCACACACGCGCGGGTCGTCGGCGATCAACGACGACGCCCGGCGCCACGCAGGGCGCCCCGCGACTGGCGTTCCGCCGTGCGGTCAGGTACATCCATGAGGTGCTGTTCCGCCAACTCGAGTACCTGGTCGCGCTCTCGCGGGAGCGTCACTTCGCCCGTGCCGCGCAGGCCTGCTTCGTCTCTCAGCCCGCTCTCTCCGAGGCGATCCGGAAGCTGGAGGAAGAGCTTGACGTGCCGCTCGTCCGCCGCGGCCGCAAGTACGAGGGCCTCACGCCCGAAGGCGAACGCATCGTGGTGTGGGCGCAGCGGATCCTGGCCGACCGCGACGCCCTCAAGAACGAGGTCGACGCCCTGCGCACCGGGCTGAGCGGCAGGATACGGATCGGCTCGGTGCCGACCGCGTCCGGCGCCGTCTCGCTGCTCACGGGCCCCTTCTGCGCGGAACACCCGCTGGTCACCGTGGAAGTCAGGGCGGACCTCCAGTCGGAGGAAATTCTCCGCCAGCTGCAGAATTTCGAGATCGACGCCGGAATCACCTACCTGCACCGGGGACTCTCGGAGCATTTCCAGTCGGTCCCGCTGTACGAGGAGCGGTATGTACTGCTGACGACCGCCGCCGACGGCCTCGCCCTTCCGACCACGGCGACCTGGGCGGATGCCTCGACGCTCCCGCTGTGCCTGCTGACCGAGGCCATGCAGGGGCGCAAGGTCCTCGACGGGTTGTTCGCGGAGGCCGGGCTGCGGCCGTCGCCCCGGCTCGAGACCGATTCGGTGGCCACGCTGTTCGCCCATGTCAGGACGGGCCGGTGGGCGAGCATCGTGCCGCACACATGGCTGCACGTCTTCGGCGTTCCGCACGGCATGCGGGCGGTGCCGCTGGTCGAACCCGCCCGATCGGTGCCGGTCGGGCTGGTGATCACCACCCGGGAGCCCGGATCGGTCATGGCCCGCGCCCTCGCGGACCTCGCCCGGCACACCGACGTCGCCGCCGCCCTGGAGCGGCTGCCCGCGGATCCCGGACCCGCATAGAGCCGGCCGGCCTCACCGGCCGCTCGCCGGCCTTCAGGCCGGGGAGGAATCGGACCCCTGCGGAGCAGGGCAGGAAACA
>NZ_JAYWVC010000238.1:0-11384 GCF_036281785.1 Streptomyces chiangmaiensis
GCAGCACTAGAGAAGCCCCTCCGCCAGCGGCCCGAGCGAGAGGGCCGGCAGGAAGTTGAGCAGCGCCAGGATGAGGGCGGCACCGGTGGCCAGGGCGACGAAGTTGACGCCGCGGGCCTGGAGGGTGCCGACGGTGACCACACCGGGTTGCTGACGGGCCAGCCGCCCGGCGAGGGCGAGCAGGAACACCATCGGCACATAGCGCCCGATCAGCATGGCCGCGGTCATCAGCAGGTTGTGGAAGTCGGTGGCGCCGTTGAAGCCCGCCATCGCGCTTCCGTTGCTGTTGACGTTGGAGGTGTAGGCGTAGACCAGCTCGCTCAGGCCGTGCGGCCCCGGGTTGCCCATGGACGACTGGCCATCGCCCAGCGCCACGGCGAGCGCCGCGAAGCCCAGGATCGCCGTGGGAGCGACCAGCGCGTACAGGACGACGTAGCGCATCTCCGGGAACCCGATCCGCTTGCGCAGGTACTCGGGCGTACGACCCACCATCAGACCGCCGATGAACACGGCGATCATCACCGCAATGATCAGGCCGTACAGACCGCTGCCGGTGCCGCCGGGGGCGATCTCGCCGAGCATCATCGCCGACAGCAGCACCCCTCCACCGAGGCTGGAGAAGCTGTCGTAGGAGGCGTTGGCCGCGCCGTCCGCCGATCCGGTGGCCGCCACGCCGAAGAGCGTGGAGCCGGGAATACCGACGCGGGTCTCGGTCCCCTCGTACTGCCCGCCGACCGCCGCCGTCACGGTGCCGGAGTGGGCGTTCTGCGCGAGGCTGCCGGCCGCCAGCAGCAGGCCGAAGAGGATGCCGACGACCACGAGCAGCGTCCAGCTCTGCCGCAGCGAACCGATCATCCGGCCGTAGGTGCGGATGAACGCGGTCGGAATCAGCAGCATCAGCACGATCTCGATTGCGTTGGTGTATGCCGACGGGTTCTCGAAGGGGTGCGCGCTGTTGGCGTTGAAGACACCGCCGCCGTCGCCCGACATCAGCTTCAGCGGCTCCCAGGAACCGACCGGACCGCCCAGCAGGGTCTGCTGTCCGCCCGCGACCGTGGTGACGGTGTGCGCATCGGCCAGGTTCTGGGGAACGCCCAGGGCGATCAGGATGATCCCGAAGACGATCGACAGGGGGAGGATGACCCGGAAGATCGTACGGATCAGGTCGACCCAGAAGTTGCCCAGTTGGGCGGTGTCCCGGCGCACCAGGCCCCGGATGAGGGCGAGGGCCGCGCAGATGCCGACGGCCGCCGAGGCGAAGGCCTGCACGCCGAGGCCCGCCATCACCGCGAGGTGACCGGTGGTGGACTCGCCCGCGTAGTTCTGCCAGCTGGTGTTGGTGGTGAAGCTGACCGCGGTGTGCAGGGCGAGCCGCCAGGGCATGCCCTCGTGGCCGGTGGACCAGGGCAGCTTGCCCTGGAGGGTGAACAGGGCGAAGAGCGCCGCGATGCTCATCAGGCTGAAGGCGAGCAGCGCGAACAGGTAGTGACGCCAGTCCTGTTCACGGTCCGGGTCGACGCCGCACACCTTGTACAGGGCGCGCTCGGCACGCCCGTGCGGGCCGCCGTCCAGGGCCTTCGCCATGTAGTCGCCCAGCGGAACGTGCAGTACGACGACGACCGCGAGGATGAGGGTGGCCTGGAGCCAGGCGTACATGTTCAGGCCCCCTTCTCGGGATGCGTGCGGTCGAGGGCCGCGTTCAACTGGACGACGTTCACGGCCGGTGCACCGAGGAATCCAAGGCTTCGGCCGCTGGTGTACCGGTCGATCAGCTTGCGCAGGGCGGCCTCGTTCATCCCGCGCTCGCGGGCGACGCGCGGCGTCTGGAGCTCGGCGTAGGCGGGGCTGATCTGGGGGTCGAGTCCGCTGGCGCTCGCGGTGACCGCGTCGGCCGGGACCTTGGGGTGGGCGGGCACGTCACCGCGGATCGGGGTGACCACGGCCTTGCCGTAGTCCTCCCCCGGTTCGGCACACACGACCGTCACACCCTCGTACGCGGCGACGAACGGCTTCGCGGGACACGCCTGGTTGACGCTGACCACGCGGGTGGCCCTGCCCGTGGTGCCGCCGTCGCGGAAGACGCCGAGCACGGCGCCGACGCCGTCAGCCGTGCAGTAGGGGCGGGAGCCGTCGACGTGCTCCAGCTCGCCGACCGCCTTGCTGCGGGCGCAGACCTGGGTGAGCAGGCTCTGCTTGCCGGAGTCGGGCTGCCCCTTCAACGGCAGGACGTCGACGGTCGACTCGGGGCCGAGGTTGCCGGCCGCCGACGCCGAGGCGTCGTATCCGGTGCCGGCGTTGGAGGGCCGGGGCTGGAAGTAGTACGGGATCGGGTTGCCCTTCTTGTCGACGAAGGACTGCCCGATCAGCGTGCTTCCGGCCTGCCTGCCGTCGGCGCCGGTGAGTGCGGAGCCCTGTGCGCGCTGGTGGAGCCCCGGAATCTGGGCGATGGCGGTCATGCCCAGCGGGTACGCGAGCCCCACGAGCAGAGTGAGCACGATGACCACCCGGATCGCCGCCACATGGTGGCCGACCCAGGCGGGCATCCTGGAGAGGAAGGTCATGGTCAGATCCCGGGAATGAACTGGACGACGGCGACATCGATGAGCTTGATCGCGAGGAAGGGCAGGATGAGTCCGCCCATGCCGTAGATCCACAGGTTGCGGGTCAGCAGGGAGTCCGCACTGCTGGGCCGGTAGCGCACTCCGCGCAGGGCCAGCGGGATCAGCGCGACGATGATCACCGCGTTGAAGATGACCGCGGACAGGATCGCGGACGTCGGCGAGTGGAGCCGCATGATGTTGATCGCGTCGAGCGCCGGGTAGACCCCGCCGAACATGGCCGGGAGGATCGCGAAGTACTTGGCGATGTCGTTGGCGATCGAGAACGCGGTCAACGCGCCCCGGGTGATGAGGAGCTGCTTCCCGATCTCGACGATGTCGATGATCTTCGTGGGGTCGGAGTCGAGGTCGACCATGTTGCCGGCCTCCTTGGCGGCCGACGTGCCCGTGTTCATCGCCACGCCGACGTCGGCCTGCGCGAGCGCGGGCGCGTCGTTGGTGCCGTCGCCGGTCATGGCGATCAGCTGGCCGCCCGCCTGCTCCTTCTTGATGAGCGCGAGCTTGTCCTCGGGCGTGGCCTCGGCGAGGAAGTCGTCGACGCCCGCCTCGTCCGCGATGGCCTTCGCGGTGACGGGGTTGTCGCCGGTGACCATCACCGTACGGATGCCCATCCGGCGCAGCTCGGCGAAGCGTTCCCGCAGGCCGGGTTTCACCACGTCCTTGAGGTGGACGACGCCGAGCACCTTGGCCGGGCCGTCGGCGGACTGCTCGGCGACCGCGAGCGGGGTGCCGCCGGAGGCGGAGACCTGCTTCACGCACACGTCCAGGGCCGCGGGTACCGTGCCGCCGTTCTCCTTCACCCACGCCGCGACCGCCGACGCCGCGCCCTTGCGCAGCCGTCGCGGTCCCCCGTCCGCCCGGGAGGCGTCGCCGGCCGCGTCCACACCGGACATCCGGGTGGTGGCACTGAAGGGAACCCATTCGGCGTTCACAGGCGCCGGCGGCTCCAGGCCGAACTTGTCGCGCACGTACTCGACGATCGAGCGGCCCTCGGGCGTCTCGTCGGCGAGGCTGGCCAGCGCGGCGGCCTCCGCGAGCCGGCGGCCCGTCACGGAGTCGACCGTGAGCAGGTCGCTCGCCCGGCGGTTGCCGTAGGTGATGGTGCCGGTCTTGTCGAGCAGCAGCGTGTTGACGTCGCCGGCGGCCTCCACCGCGCGGCCCGACATGGCGAGCACATTGCGCTGCACCAGCCGGTCCATGCCCGCGATGCCGATCGCGGACAGCAGGCCGCCGATGGTCGTCGGGATCAGGCAGACGAGCAGCGAGACCAGGACGATACCGGTGACGCCGTTGGCGGTGAGCGCCTCGCTGTCGTGAGCGGCGGCCATGAAGTCCTTGGAGAAGATCGCCATCGGCTGGAGCGTGAGGACCGCCACCAGGAAGACGAACGTCATCATGACCAGCAGCAGGTTGAGCGCGAGTTCGTTCGGCGTCTTCTGCCGGTCGGCCCCCTCGACCAGGGAGATCATCCGGTCCAGGAAGGACGCGCCGGGCTCCTGCGTGACGCGGACGACAATCCGGTCCGACAGTACGCGCGTGCCGCCGGTGACGGCCGACCGGTCACCTCCGGCCTCGCGGATGACCGGCGCGGATTCCCCGGTGATGGCCGACTCGTCGATGCTGGCGACGCCCTCGATGACGTCACCGTCGCCGGGGACCAGTTCTCCGGCCTCGACGACCACGATGTCACCGCGCCGCAACTCCCCCGCGCCGACGCTCTCCTCGATGTACGAGCCGGCGGCGGCGCCGGGCTGCCGGCCCACCGCCGGGCGACGGTCTGACGGCGCATCCCGCGCAGAGTGTCGGCCTGGGCGCGTCCACGACTTTCGGCGACGGCCTCGGCGAGGTTCGCGAAGATGACCGTGAGCCACAGCCAGGCGGTGATCAGCCATCCGAACAGCGACGTATGGGCGATGGCGAGGCCCGTCGTCAGGGCCGCGCCGATCTCGGTGACGAACATGACCGGGTTGCGGGCCAGCGTCACCGGGTTGAGCTTGCGCAGAGCGGCGGGCAGGGCCAGCCACAGCTGCTGAGGGTCGAGAAGCCCGGCGCCGATCCGGCGCGACGGTCCCGTGGCGTTGGGTGTTGGCAGGCTCTCCGTGGGTTTCTCCCTCACGGGGGCGGGCGCGGTCATCAGAAGCGCTCCGGCTTGATCAGGGCCACCACCAGGTAGGCCAGCAGGGCGATCGCGACGATCAGCCCCACGATGTTCTCGGCCGTCACAAGGACCTCACTCGTTGTTCGGACAGGGGTTAGGAACACCTCCGGGCGAGGGCCGGGCCGTCGACTCGCCCGGAGGTGGATCATGGGGACGGGGTGATCAGAGCCCGACGTCCCGGCTGCGGATGTCGTCCAGGGACTCCCGGCGCACCAGGAGGCGCGCGTGACCGTCGCGGACAGCGACCACCGGCGGCCGGCCGACCATGTTGTAGCCGGAGGCCATCGACAGGTGGTACGCACCCGCGACCGGGACCGCCAGCAGGTCTCCGGGGTGGACGTCGTCGGGCAGTTGGACGTCCGTGGCAAGGACGTCGCCTGCCTCGCAGTGGCGGCCCACCACGGTCACCGGCGTCGTCGGCGCGGTGCTGTGCCGGCCGATGAGCCGCGGCGCGTAGCGCACGCCGTACAGCGCGGGCCGGGGGTTGTCGCTCATGCCGCCGTCGACCGCCACGAACGTGTGGTCACCTGTGCGCTTGACGGACAGCACGTGGTACAGCGCGATGCCCGACGGTCCCGCGATGGCGCGGCCCGGTTCGATGATCAGGCGGGGCACGGGAAGCCCGGCCGCGGCGCACGCCTCGCTCAGCTCCGCACGGACCTTGCGGGCCAGCGCGGTGAGGTCCAGGGCCTGTTCACCGGGGCGGTAGGCGACGCCATGACCGCCGCCCAGATCGAGTTCGGTCAGGACCAGGCCGTGCTGCTCGTGCAACCGGGCCATCAGCCCCACCATGCGGCGCACCGCGAGCAGATACGGCTTGACGCTGGTGATCTGCGAGCCGAGGTGGCAGTGCAGACCGGTCAGTTCGAGCTGCGGCTGGTCGAGTATGCGACCGATGGCGTGCTGGGCGTAACCGTCGGCGATGGACAGGCCGAACTTCTGGTCCTCCGTGCCGGTGCGGATCTTCTCGTGCCCACCGGCGCTGATGCCGGGCACCACACGGACCATCACCTTCTGGTGTCCCTCGGGTCCGACGGCGGCGGCCAGCCGCGCGATCTCCGACGGGCTGTCGATGACGATGCGGCCGACACCGAGGCGCAGCGCGGTCTCCAGATCGCGCGGGGACTTGGCGTTGCCGTGCAGCACGATCCGATCGGGCGGGAACCCGGTCGTGACGGCGAGCTCCAGTTCGCCGGCCGAGCAGACATCCAGACCGAGGCCTTCCTCGTCCATCCAGTGGACCATGGCCCGGCACAGAAACGCCTTGGCCGCGTAGAGGACTTCGGCCTCCGGGAAGGCGTGCCGGTAGGTGCGGCAGCGCTCACGCACCTCGGCCTCGTCCAAGACGTAGACAGGGGTCCCGAAGCGCTCGGCGACCTCGGTCAGTGGAACGCCGCCCACCTCGAGGTCACCGCGGTGGTGCTCGGCCGTCGAGGCGGGCCAGACCGACAGTTCCTCGGAAGTGGTGACGGCGGGTTCGCGGACGGTGGTCATGATGCCTTCCCCTCTCAACCGATCCAGAGCGCCAGCGCCGAGACGAGCGCGGCGGCACCGGTCACCCGCAGCACGCCGACGGCCTGCGGATCCCAGATACTTGTGCGTGAACTCCTCACAGGCGGCTTCTCCGGCACCCGGGGCAGCTCAGTGGCCCGGGTGGTCGGCGCGGGGGCCGGCGCGGAGAACTGGGGGTCCACGGTGACGGTGGTGACGCCCAGCGGAGCGATGAGCGCGCGCAGCGCGGGCTCGGCCAACCGGATCCACGCCTGGTCGGAGCCGAGCGTCGCGGTCAGGCACTCCTTGGAGGTGAAGCCGACGGCCGTACGGTCGCCGAGGGGGGTGCGGAAGATTCGCGCCGCACACCCTGCCGGACCCGACCGGACCGGGACGAACAGTGGTCCGGCCGGGAACCGTTCACAAGGTTCCGGGTCTTCACCGCACAGGATGTCTGTCATGGGATGCCTCCTGGAGGATCCGGCTGCTTCATCAGTTGGGGGGGTGCCCCGGCCGCGGGGGGCGTACCGGGGCTTGCAGATGACGCTATGCCCCGCCACCCGGGGGTTCGGATGCTTCATGACGCGATGCTGACGGCGATCGGGGACACGCTGACGGGACGCTGACACGAAGGCCGTGCGGCCTTCGGGCACCCCATCAAGGGAGCGCCAAGAAAACGGTCCCCCGGCTGTTCGCGGGCCTGGGACCAGGGGTGAGATGGAGGGGCCCGCACAAGGGCTGCCCATGGGACACGCCCGCGGGCGCCTGAGAGGAACGGTGGAGTCATGCCCGGTACCGGCGCCGCCCCCACGGACACTGCTCGCGTCGTGGTGGGAGTGAGCGGCACCCTGGGCAGTCTCACCGCCCTGCGCCGGGCCGCCGAGGAGGCACGCTGCCGGGGCGCCGAGCTGTGGCCGGTGCTGGCCTGGGAGCCGCCCGGAGGTGACCTCGTCTCCCGGCACGGCCCCGGCACAACCGTGATGGTCGACACATGGCAGGACCTGGCCCGGCAAAGAATGCTCACCGCCCTCACCGACGTCTTCGGCCAGGCCGGACCCGGCCTGGCGATGCGTGCCCTGGTCGCCCGGGGCGCCCCGGGATCGGCGCTGGTGGAGATAGCCGATCGCGAGAGCGATGTCCTGGTCGTCGGGGCCGGCCGGCGCAGCCTCTGGCACCGCGCCTGCTCGCGCTCCGTGAGCCGTTACTGCCTGTCCCATGCCGGCTGCCCGGTCTTGGCGGTGCCGCCGTCGCCCCTGGAAGCCGAACTCGCCGCGGCCCACCGCCGCAACGTCCTGGGGCTCGGCCTGGACACGGGCTGTCTGGAGCACGAGGTGTTCCGGCTGGCGCAGGGGCGTTCGGACTCCTGAGCACCCAGTCGCTGAACTGGGCCGCCCCGGCAGCCACGGGCTGGATACGCGTCGTGATGACGGCCGGATGACGACGCCGGGTTTATTGCCGTGCCGTCAGGAAGTCATAAATTCGGGGTCCTTTGGCGCATGAAAATCGTCAACGAACCTCGCCAAGCGCGCCCCGGCACGGTTCCTTGTACGGCGTTGGTCACCGCCGACCCGTCCTTGGGGTGAAGTCGCTCATGTCCGACCTCGCGTTCATCGGCCTGACGATCCTCTGCTTCCTCGCAATCGCTCTGATTGCCAGGGGAGTTGATCGTCTATGACTGTCGGAGACATCATCGGGCTCGCCACTGCGGCGGGCCTCGTCGTGTATTTGATCATCGCCCTGGTGAAGCCGGAGAGGTTCTGATGCACGATGAATGAGACCCTCGCCGGCTGGCTTCAGATCCTGCTCCTGGTCGCGCTCCTCGCCGCCTCGTACCGTCCGCTCGGCGACTTCATGGCGCACACGCTCACCTCGCCCCGCCATCTGCGCGTCGAACGGGCCGCCTACCGGCTCGGCGGCGTGGACGGCGACACCGACCAGACGTGGCTGCAGTATCTGCGCAGCGTGCTGGCGTTCGCCGTGGTGAGCATCCTGTTCCTGTACGGCTTCATGCGGTTGCAGAACCATCTGCTGCTGTCGATCGGGATGAAGCCGGTCGATCCCGATGGCTCGTTCAACACCGCGGTCTCGTTCGTCACCAACACCAACTGGCAGTGGTACTACGGTGAATCGACCATGGGCCATCTCGTGCAGATGATGGGCCTGGCGGTGCAGAACTTCGTCTGCGCCGCCATGGGCATCGCGGTCGTGGCGGCCCTGATCCGCGGCTTCACCCGCAAACACACGGACCGCATCGGCAACTTCTGGGTGGACCTCACCCGGATCACCTTCCGGGTGCTGCTGCCGATCGCCTTCGTCTTCGCGATCATCCTGGTAGCAGGCGGAGCGGTCCAGAACTTCGACGGTATCCACTCGATCTCCACCATCGCCGGTGACCACCAGTCCATGACGGGCGGCCCGGTCGCCTCACAGGAGGTCATCAAGGAACTGGGCACGAACGGCGGCGGCTTCTACAACGCCAACTCGTCTCACCCCTTCGAGAACCCGAATGCACTGACGAACTTCTTCGAGATCTACCTGATCCTGGTTATCGCGTTCTCGCTGCCGCGCACCTTCGGCCGGATGGTCGGCGACAATCGTCAGGGCTACGCGATCCTCGCCGTGATGGCGGCGATCTGGATCGTCTCCGTGGGCGTCGTCACGGCCAACGAACTGCACAGCACGAGCAGTCCGGCCGGCCATGCGGCGGGCGGCATGATGGAGGGCAAGGAACAACGGTTCGGCATATGGGCTTCGGCGCTGTTCGCGGTGTCGACCACGCTCACCTCCTGCGGCGCGGTCAATTCCTTCCACGACTCCTATACCCCTGGCGGCGGCGGCCTGCTGATCTTCAACATGCTGCTCGGGGAGATCGCACCCGGCGGCACGGGATCGGGTCTGTACGGCATCCTTATCATCGCGATCGTGGCGGTGTTCGTCGCCGGGCTGATGGTCGGCCGTACGCCGGAGTACCTGGGCAAGAAGCTCCGCGGACGCGAGATGAAGTTCGCCTCTCTGTACATTCTCACCACGCCCGCTGTCGTCCTCATCGGCACGGCGGCGGCGATGGCTTCGCCCGGCGCGCGGGCAAAGATGCTCAACCCTGCTGAACACGGCTACTCCGAAGTCCTGTACGCGTTCACGTCCGCGGCGAACAACAACGGCTCGGCCTTCGCAGGCATCACTGTCGACGGGACTTGGTACAACACCGCGCTGGGCCTGGCCATGCTGTTCGGCCGCTTCCTGCCGATGGTGTTCGTGCTGGCGCTGGCCGGTTCGCTCGCCCAGCAACAGCCTGTTCCGGTCACTGCGGGCACGCTGCCAACATACCGCCCGCAGTTCGTCGGTCTGATGCTCGGCGTGATCCTCATCGTCGTCGGGCTCACGTATTTCCCGGCTCTCTCCCTCGGCCCGATCGCGGAAGGGCTGTCCTGATGTCGCTGACCACCACCAACCGTCCCGCCGCACCGCACGACGGGCGGTCCATGACCATCCAACCCCACCGGGTCCAGGGCGGGTTGCTCGACCCGAAGATGCTCTGGCGTTCGCTGCCCGATGCGTTCCTCAAGCTCGACCCCCGCACGCTCGCCAAGAACCCCGTGATGTTCGTGGTAGAGGTGGGCGCGGTCCTCACCACGGGCTCCGCCATCGCGGACTCCTCCGTGTTCGCCTGGCTGATCAGCGCCTGGCTGTGGCTGACCGTCGTCTTCGCCAACCTTGCCGAAGCGGTCGCCGAGGGCCGCGGCAAGGCCCAGGCTGACACGCTGCGCAAGACCCGGACGGCGACCGTCGCCCGCCGGATGAGCGACTGGCGTCCTGGCGCCACCGGGCTGGCCGAAGCACTCGTTCCCGCCGCGGAGTTGAAGCTCGGCGACCATGTGGTGGTCGAGGCCGGCCAGGTCATCCCCGGCGACGGCGACATCGTCGAGGGCATCGCGAGCGTCGACGAGTCGGCGATCACCGGTGAGTCGGCTCCGGTCATCCGCGAGTCGGGCGGAGACCGGTGCGCGGTCACGGGCGGGACGAAGGTGCTCTCGGACCGGATCGTCGTCCGCATCACCTCCAAGCCGGGCGAGACCTTCATCGACCGGATGATCGCGCTCGTCGAGGGCGCCGACCGGCAGAAGACCCCCAACGAGATCGCGCTGAACATCCTGCTCGCCTCGCTGACGATCGTCTTCATCCTGGCCGTCGTCACACTCCAGCCGATCGCGATCTACGGCGACGCCAAGCAGAGCATCGTCGTCCTGGTCGCCCTCGTGGTCGCACTGATCCCTACCACGATCGGCGCCCTGCTCTCGGCGATCGGGATCGCCGGCATGGACCGTCTGGTGCAGCGCAACGTGCTGGCGATGTCCGGGCGCGCGGTGGAGGCCGCGGGCGACGTCAACACACTGCTGCTGGACAAGACCGGCACCATCACGCTCGGCAACCGGCAGGCGGCCGAGTTCCTTCCGGTCGGCGGCACCGAGCTGGGTTCCCTCGCGGACGCGGCCCAACTGTCGTCGCTGGCCGACGAGACGCCCGAGGGCCGCTCCATCGTCGTCCTCGCGAAGGAGCGGTACCAGCTGCGCGGGCGCGCCCAAGGGGAGCTGGACGGCGCAGAGTTCGTGCCGTTCACGGCGCAGACCCGGATGTCCGGAGTTGACCTCGCGGACGGGCGGCGGCTACGCAAGGGCGCCGCGACGGCCGTCATGAAGTGGGTGCGGGACGCAGGGGGACACCCCACAGACGAGGTCGGACCGATCGTCGACGCGGTCGCCGCCGGCGGTGGCACCCCGCTCGTCGTCGGCGAGGTCGCAGCCGGCCGGGCCCACATCCTCGGGGTCATCCACCTCAAGGACGTCGTCAAGGAAGGCATCCGCGAACGCTTCGACGAGCTGCGGCGCATGGGCATCCGCACGGTCATGATCACGGGTGACAACCCGCAGACCGCACGTGCCATCGCCGAGGAGGCCGGCGTCGACGACTTCCTCGCCGAGGCCACTCCCGAGGACAAGATGGCGCTGATCAAGCGGGAACAGGCGGGCGGCAAGCTCGTCGCGATGACCGGCGACGGCACCAACGACGCGCCGGCGCTCGCCCAGGCCGACGTCGGCGTGGCCATGAACACCGGCACC
>NZ_JAYWVC010000239.1:0-11366 GCF_036281785.1 Streptomyces chiangmaiensis
ACTCGAAAAGAGTTGGGCTTCTTTGCTGTCAGGCACCCCACTTCCCCGCCGAAGGGCTGGAGCCGCGACCGCGGACTCCTCACCCAGGGCCGCACTCCGGCTCGCGAGCGGGAGACAGACTTTGACCGTGCACATCGACCCCGTCGGTTGCGTCCTCCTGGTGGTGGCGCTCGCTGTGGGGTGCTTCGTCTACAAGCACACCCGCCAGGCCCCCGCCAGCAAGGGCGACGTCGTCGGCGCAATCGTCTGTGCCACCTCGGTACTGACCGCGCTGGTACTCATCCTCGGCCGGGACCACCAGCAGCAGGAGACGCCGGCGCCGGCCGGGGGCGGCGCACCTCCGGCGTCATCGTCGCAGACACCCGGGCCCTGAGACCCGAAATCACCTCGATCGCGAAGTTGCTCAGGGTCTCCCGCGCGACGTTGTACAAGTACGTTCCGGAGCTGGCCACGCAGCGGGAAGCCCTCGTGGCTGGCTCAGCGCCAGCGCCGCCCGCTCTTCGAACCCGACACTGCGGACCCCCGCGGTGCGCAGACCAGTTCAGAGGCTAGCCCGGTCGGCCGCACATGCCCGCCCGGGCTAGCACGGTTCGCTGAAGTGCCGTTCTCTCCTCGCACCGTGAGCAGTTCGCGGAGGACCGGCCATGGGCCAAGGCTCCGACCACCGCGGGTCACAGCGTTGCGTAGCGCGTCTATCCAGAGTGCGCAGCCCGGGCGTCTCCGCTTCTGGCGGCTCCCCGCCCCTGAGCCGTCGCATGTCTCCGTTGATCTTTAACGAGCAGTTCTCACGGGTCTCTCTGTCCTTCACTACGCTCCGACGGGCAGGATCGGCGCATGAGGATTCTCGTCATCGGCGGAACGTGGTTCCTAGGCAAAGCCATCGTGGAGAGCGCGCTGTCGAGGCGGTGGGCGGTCACCACCTTCAACCGCGGCCGGTCAGGGGCTGATGTGCCGGGCGTGGAGGCCGCGCACGGTGACCGCACGGTGCACGAAGACCTGGTGAAGCTGGCCCAGTTCGGTCCGTGGGACGCCGTAATCGACACGTCCAGTTCGGAACTCGCCCCGCGGGACGTGCTCTTGTCCACGACGTCCCTGCAGGACCGGGCTGCTCGCTGGGTGCACATCTCCACTGTCTCCGTGTACGCGGGGTGGCCGCACGAGCCGCTGACCGAGGAATCGCCTTTGCTGGACTGCCCAGCCAATGCCGACGAGTCGTTCGGATATACCGGCGAGGATGGCAGCCCCACCAAGTACGGCTTCCAGAAGGCCGGGGGGGAGCGTGCTGTGGCGGAAGTCTTCGGTGACGCCGCGGTGTTCCTACGGCCCGGCGTGATCCTGGGCCCCGGCGAGTACGTCGGCCGTCTGCCCTGGTGGCTGGAGCGGGCTAAGCGGGGCGGGCGTATCCTCGCTCCGGCGCCGGCCGAGCAGCGGATCCAGCCCGTCGACGTCCGCGACGTCGCGGATTTCGCTCTCCTTCAGGCCGCCGGCTCAAGTAGCGGGGGCTTCAACGTGGCGCACCCCGACGGCATGTCGTTCGGCGGGTTCCTGGACGAGTGCCTGGCCGCGACGGGTGGCAACGGTACTCCCATCTGGGCGGATCCAAGGGTGCTGTCCAAGGGCGGCGTGAAGCAGTGGACTGAGCTGCCGCTGTGGCGCACGCATGCCGGGGTGTGGGCTGTCGACTCTCAGCGCGCCGTGGAGGCAGGCCTGCGGTGTCGGCCAATCGCCGAGACCATTCGGGACACGTGGCGCTGGTGGGCTGCTGACGGGCGTCCCGTGGACCACCCAAGGTGGGCGGATCACGGGATCGCTGCGGAGAAAGAGGCGAGCATTCTCGCCTCGCTGTGATCAGGCCTCGATCGCCAGTAGGCCCACGTGCGGGCCGATCCGGTAGGGCGGGGAGACGCGGGTGAAGTCCTCGATCCGCTCGCGCAGCTCACGGGGAAGCTGTGCCCCGTGGTACGGGGGCTGTGATAGATGCCGCCTGATGCGGGCGGCCCGCACGACAATGCCGGTCTTGCGCTGGTCGACGGGCACTTCCCAGACCGGCGCAAGTGCTTCGGCTGCGCCGTCGACGTCGTCGGCCAGGAGGCGAGCGTGTGCGAGATCCGCGGCCGCGCCCGCCCGCACGTGCGCCGACTGCTGCCCGTGCGGCTTATGTGCGAGGAGCGCCAGGGCGCGACGGGCCGCAGTCTCAGCCTGCCAGGCGTCCCCGATGAGCAGCGCCGTGGTGCTGGTGGACATGGCCAAGCGCTCCGCGGAGAACCCGAACTCTCCGCCGACCACGTCGTGCAGCTCGTCGCGGAGGTCGTGATCGGATTGTCCGGAGAGTTGAATGGCGTGCTGTGACGCGGCGACATCGCCGAGGTGTGCGTAGGCGCGGGCCTGGATGGAGTAGAGGCGCTGGTTGGCGACGTCGCCGACCCCGCCGTGGGACAAAGCACGGTTGGCCTTTGCCACAGCTTCGGTCGTGTCCCCGGCGTGATAGGCGATGTAGGCCAAGGTGCCGTCGGCAAACGCCTGCAGAGGTGCGAATCGTGAGGTCTCACCGTAGAGCGCGGCCGTACGCGCCAGGGACCGGGCGCTAGGGAAGTAGCCGAGGTCGAAGGCGGCAACCGCCAACAGGGCGGCTGTCTGCCCATTGAGGATCAGCAGTTCCTGCTGTTGGAAGGGGACTTGTGTCCTGTCCCGGTGGCTTTCGATGTCCTGGCGGAGCCTGTCGGCGTCCTCGTAGGCTTGTGCCGGCGGCCTTGTGTGATAGGTCCGGGCAAGGGTCACCACATGGTCGCGTAGCTCGTCGATGGTGTTGTCGGAGATGGACGCCGCGGCGGTCGCGTCGGCGCCGTCATGGGCTTCACGTGCAGTCATTCGAACTCGCTCTTCCAGGTCGAACGCGGGTGCCTGGGGATCGGTTTCCGGCGGCGGGCCAAACAGCTGCTCCGCAGGGTGGCCAGGCCACATGGCCTCAAGAACCTGGCAGGTGTCGGGGCCGGGCAAGCCCACGAGCTTGCCGCCCGTCCAGCGCCGGAACTGTGTCTCGCCGCAGGTGGGGTTGTTGGGGTCCCGGCCGAAGAGACGTTCTGCTGTCTCGGTGAATCTCTTCTCGAACCGGCCGTAGGGAAGCCTGTCCCGGTCACACAGCCATGCGAGCAGTGTTTTCGGAGCACTTCTCATGTCGCCCCCAGTCCCCGGCGCCACGGTTGCGTGGTGAGCCTGCGGATCGATCCCTTCTGTCGGAAAGGGGATACCGCTGCGCCCAACCGTGGCAACTCACCTTGGTTACAAGCCGCTTCAAAGCTACCCCGAGGCCACATTCGTCGCTCACAAGAGGCGCAGAGGACACCCTTCACGTCATGGCGGAGCCACGGGGGCTGGGGGAACGCTGATCGCCAGCCCTCGCTGAGGGTGCAGGCCGAGCTCACCCGTGGACCAGGGAGTCCCCCCATGCCCCCCCCAGAGATGTCGGATCGACCAGCCTGTTAGAGGCGCTCCCGCGCCCCATCGGGGAGGTGCCGACGGCTGTGCTGCCGGCCTTCGGCCTAGCCATCCGATCCGAGCCGTGGAGCGTGGAAGTGGCCCGACACGTCACGAGGACGTGGATCCGCTGCCACTGCCGAATGCCGGAAGACCGCGTCGATGCCGTCCTCGTCGTGGTCTCGGAGCTGTGCACCAACGCGGTACAGCACGGTCGATGCGGGTCGATGGGTGTGCGGGGCTGGATGCCAGCACGTGACGAACTGCGCCTTGAGGTGCACGACGGGTCGCCCTCGGCCGTCCCTGAGCCGCAATACGTCGGCACCGAGTCGGAAAGCGGGCGCGGCCTGCTCCTCGTCGACCTCCTGATCACTGAGCTCGGCGGTACCTGGGGCTTCAACAAGGACGGAACCCTCGCTTGGTGCGACCTGCCACTCGTTCCGAAGGATCCGATGCCTGCTCCATTGCATGCCAATCAAGCACCTACCTCGGAGTTCTCCCGATGACTGCGCCTGCAGTGCCGTTCCCGACGCGTATGAGCGACTCGACGGTGATGGCCAAGCAAGCCGGCAAGGCTGATCAGTACATCGATGAGGACTGCCCAATGAGCGCACCCAGCCGGACCACCCGCCGACTCGTGCCGTACATCACCAGCCGCGAGGGCGAGCACCCCGACTACCTTTCATCACTGCGCGGCACGTACGGTCCCGACGGGCGCCTGCAGCTCGGCTACTGGAACGAACTGCACGAAGACCGCGACCTGCGCGGTGTCCTGTGGGGCCGCTGCTCCCAAACGATCGGCGTCGACGGCCTGCCCACCGGCCGACCACGGTGGCGGATGGTCCACCCCTCCCGCCAACGCGAATGTATGGAGCAGCTGCGCTGCCAGGTCTGCGCCCAGAGCGCCCGCACCCGCCACGGCGTCATCTTCCTCGCCGGGCCGAATGAGGTGCGGTCCGAGGATGTGGTGGTGCGCACCGCACAGCCACCAGTGTGTCTGAAGCACGCGCGAGCGGCGGCGGAGCAGTGCCCTCATCTCGCCGGTCAGCCGACCGTATTCCTGGTGCAGAGCGCACCGCTGTACGGAGTGATCGGCACCCCCTACCAGTACGGCGATGGAGGGCTCCAGGCCCTGCCCGCTACCGACGAGGCGCTGCCCTACGGGCATCCGGGGCTGCGCTGGTACCTCGCCTCCCAAATGGGCCGCAGACTCCGTGCCTACACCGTCATCGCCTTGGATGATCTCCCCGACCGCTAACGGCCAACACCAAGCTCCCGCCCCTTTCCCGACGCGTATGAGGCTTGGGGAAGGGGCGGGCCTCAACCCGGTGCCGGGCCGCCTTCCACTCCCCCGGTGGCCCGGCACCGGGGCATCCGTCACCATCCGACTCACCCAATTGGGGGTACGTCGTGGAGGCCTTACTCCCCTCCTTCGTCGATCAGCTACTTGAACACGGGCAAGACCCTGGCGAGATCCCCGAGATCTCCGCTATTGGCCGCACGGGATGGCTCACGGCCCTTGCTTCCAGAGTCGTCAGCGTCCTCAGCAGCGAGACCCACGGTTCGGCCGACGCGTTCCTGGCTCACGGTTATGCCTACCTGCCGGTGTCGGTACCGGACCGTCATGCGGTCTATCTGCGGGTCGCGGCCCAGTCCGCTATGACGCCGTGGCTGGTGGACAGTCCCGCGGTCGTCCTCACAGCTGCGGGCACCGTGGCGCTGGAGATGTACCAGGAGCCCAGCGACATGCAGGCTGGGCGCCCGCAGTACGCGCGCAGCTTCGGGCCCGAGCAGGTGTTCGCTGTGCATTCTGGCACGCTGTGCGCGACGCAGAGCAGCGACGACGGCCTGCAGGTACTCGCCGCCCATGCCACGCTCGATACCGGTGAACGGCTGTCCGGCGATGAGTACGCGGCCGCTGCCTGGCGTGCTCGCTGGGTCCTCGAAGAGCTTGCCAGTGCCCCGGTGGGTGGCCGCTGATGAGGACGGCGACCACATGGCTCGACGGTGTGCCGTCACTGGATTCGCGTGACCTGCGCGACGTGCAGCGCATCAGCTGCACCCTGCTGGACCGTCTCGCCGGGGACCGGGACCTGCTGACCCGGCTGGTCAGTGAGGTGCTGCGCGATCCGGAGCGTTTGGCCGCCAGCCGCGTCACGCTGCTGCTGAACCGGCTGTCGCTCTACCAGGCTGCGGACCGAGGCTTCGAGATCCGTCTGAACATGAACCCGCGGCCCGGTAACCAGCGCGTGGCGCACGACCACTGCTACGCATTCGCCACCCGGATCCTCACCGGCGGCTATGTACATGTGGTGCGTCGCCGCACCAACGGCTGGGACGGCCCGTTCACCGGGGCCGACCTCGAGCCGGGAATCGTGACCATCGAGCGGCCCGGCAGCGCGTACACACTCGGTGAGGCGATGGTGCACCAGGCGGTGATGGAGCCGGACACCGTCACCCTGTTCGTGCGCGGCCCGCGCCGCAAGCAGCGCTCCCACGCGGCCCAGGAGCTGATGCCCGGGAAAGAGACCTGGCCTGCCCCTGCCCAGCCCGGTGAGCAGGCGGTGGAGTCCCGGCCGGTGACCGTCGACGAGTACATGCGGATGCGCGACTACCTCATTCAGCGCCGGCTCACCAACTGACGCCTTCCCGGTTTTCCCGTGCCCGCGTGCGTCGAACTCCCGTGACGCGAGAGGCTACGGCGAACCGACCGTGCAACGTGAGGAGCATCCGATGACCAGCGTTCTGACGACCGATCACCCTGCTTGGCACGCGTACGACAACGGGGCACGCGCGCGTGCCGTTCGTACGGCCTCCGGCATCTGGTACCTGGCCCGCGAAGAGGGCGGCTTGCATGTGGCCTGTGTGCACGGCACGGAGGACGTGAAGCCCACCATCGTCACGACGGATCCCGCCCGCGTTCCCGGCGCAGCCCCCGCCGTGCTCCGCACCGGGCTGCACGCGCTTGGCGTCTCATAGCGGCTGGCGAACCCGTGGTTGTGGGACGCGATCACTACCGCCATCCTGCGCCAGGTCGTGCGGGCCGACCAAGCCCGCAAGCTCTACCGCGCCTGGTGCCGCACCTTCGGTACCACTGTCGACGCCCCGTTCGGCACGCTCGCCCTCGCGCCCACGCACGAAGAGGTCCTCGCTCTGACTGACGACGCATTCGACGGCGTCGGCGCGAAGTTCCACCGCTCTGCGCTGCAAGCAGCGGCCACCCACTACGGGCAGCACCACGGCGAGTGGCAGGGCCTGGACGCCGCCGGCCTCGTCACCGCGCTGACGCGGATCCCCCGCATCGGGCCGTGGACTGCCGCTGCGGCGGCAGCCGACTTCACCGGTGACTTTCAGCATCTACCCGCACGACGATCTCGCCGTGCGGACCTGGGCCGCCCAGATCGCGCCCGACCACCCGTGGCCCGGCAAGAAAGACAAGGCGTTCAGCCCGATGTGGACCGGGTGGGCCGGCACCGACCGTACCGCCCTGCACACCCTGACCCTCTCCACCCTCACCTGGGGCTCACATGCCCGATGACCTGGAGGACCCATGCCGCGGTTACCGCTGATCAACGGCGCCGACGCCAGGCGCACGCTCGACGCCTTGTTCGTGAATGCACCGCTGCGCGACTACGCCCTGCGGCCGCGCACCAACGACTACACGCTCCCCGTGCTCGGCATGGCCTACATCGCCACCTACGCGAAACAGGCCGGGTTCAACGTCGGTCTGCTCGACGCTGAAGCGCACGGGCTGGGTGTGGCGGAAACAGCGCAGATCTGCAACGCGGCCGCTCCTCGGTGGGCGGCGATGAACCTCCTGGCACCCACCTACGAGATGTCCGCGCGGATCGCCGCCAAGCTCGATCCCCACATCGCTTTGATGGCCGGTGGGCACCACGCCAAAGCGATGCCCGACCGCATCCTGGCCGATCCTCGCATGGCCAACCTGCAAGCCCTCGTCCTCGGTGAAGGCGAACTACGCGTCGCCGCGCTCTTGAAAGACCAGCAACGACGGCGGGAACTGCCCGGCGTCCTGTGGCGGGATCGGCTGCTCGGCACGCGTGCGGCCGGCGTCGCGGACCCCAAGACGAGCGCAGCGCTGCTGGGCCCCGACATCAACGCCCTGCCGTACGTCGACCGGGCTTTCCTCCCTCAAGATCCTTACCGGTCGGCGCCTACCGCCGCCGATCGGCGGCTCGCAGACCGCGGCCATGCCGGTTGGCGTGCGACGGCCGCCCGGGACGGGCACATCGAGGCGAACATCGTCGGCAGCCGCGGCTGCCCGTACAACTGCACGTTCTGCGGCGCCGCCGTCAGCGCCAACCCCGACACCGCCATCCGGGTAAGGACCCCGGAGAACATCATCAGTGAGCTCAACCAGCTCCACGCCGAACACGGTGTGACCGCCTTCCGCTTCGTCGACGACCTATTCCTCGGCGCCGGCCGCGTCATTGACGAACAGATGGCGGCATTCACCCGACACCGGATCGGCGAGAAGTACGTGTGGGACGCCACCGGCCGCATCAACGTCCTCGACCGGCTCTCCGACCGCGACCTCGAACGCCTGGTCTCCAACGGCCTGCGGGAAGTGGCCCTGGGAATCGAATCCGGCAGCGACCGCATCCTCCAAGCGATGGACAAACGGATCAACGCCGAAATGACCGAACGCGTCGCCCGCCGCCTGGTCTCCCACGGCATCGGCGTCAAGGGCTACTTCATCCTCGGCTTCCCCGGCGAAACCCAAGACGACCTGAACGCAACGATCTGCCACATCAGAAACCTCTGGGCCATCTCCGACCACCACAGCGGCGACGTGCGCGCCAGCGTATTCGAGTTCCGCCCCTACCCAGGCACGCCCGTGTGGCACACCTTGATCGAGGCCGGCCACACCCCCGACGCGCTCCTTGCCTACGGCGACGTCGACCTCACCGGTGACGGAGCACACGAGTCGATGCGGCAGCGCGACGAGTTCAACTTCTCCGTCGGCATCCAGTTCGGCGACATCCCCCTGCAGCGGATCCGGGCAACACTTGCAACGCTCACCCGCGAACAGCACCAGCGGAACCAGGACAGGCGGGAGGCCGCTGCATGACCGGCGGCCGCCCCGGGTGGTTCGTCACCATCGACGGGCCCAGCGGCGTCGGGAAGTCGACCACCGTCCAGACCCTCCACGATCACCTCGCCGCACGGGGCCGCCCCGCCCGGCGCACCCTCGAGCCAACCGGCAGCGACCTGGGACAGTTCACCCGCAGCCACGCCAACCAGATCCACGGCCTAGCGCTCGCCTGCCTCGTGGCCGCCAACCGCTACGAGCACATCGACACCGAAATAGAACCCGCGCTGCAGGCCGGGCAGCTGATCATCAGTGATCGTTACCTGCCCTCCACCCTCGTCCTGCAGCAACTCGACGGCGTCCCACTGGACTTCCTGCTCACCCTCAACCGCCACGTACTGCTGCCGGACCTGGCCGTCATCCTCACGGCCGACCCCAGCCTCATCGCCCAGCGCATCGCCACCCGGGGCATCACCCACCGCTGGCATCTCGATCCCACCGGACCGAGCCGAGAAGTCGACCTCTACGCCGACGCCGCATCCCACCTCCTTGCCATGGGAGTGGAAGTGCTGCTCCTCGACACCAGCAACGCCACACCATCGGACGTAGCACGCCGAATCGCCGACGCCATCCCCGCTCTGCCGCTAGCGTCGAACGCCTCACCCACCCGTCCAACCCCCCCAGGAAACATGAGCGGACAACCGGCACAGCCCGTCATCGACACCCACGTCATCCTCCGCGACGGCGACAAGATCCTCTTCTCGCAACGAGGCGGCCCCTACGGCCACGGCAGATGGCACATGCCATCCGGCAAACTCGACCACGGCGAACCCCTCACCGACGGCGCCGCACGCGAACTACTCGAAGAGACCGGCATCACCGTCGACCCCGCCCACCTCCGCCTCGTGCACGTCGTACACCACCGACAGAACACCCAGGTCGAGCGAATCGGCTTCTTCTTCGAAGCCACCACATGGGAAGGAATCCCGGTCAACAAGGAACCAGACAAGTGCCTGGCACTCGAATGGTTCACTGTTCACGACCTGCCCAACGACATCATCGAGTACCCGCAAGCCGGCCTACTCGGCTACCTCAACGACACCGGCACCCTGGCCGAGCACAACTGGAAGTAGCAGAAGTCCGGTCAGGCGAGCAGCCTGACCGGGCCCACGCCGAGCAGAGTCCGGCAAGGCCCCCCTCGTCAGCGTCCATCGACGACCATCCCCACGATCGCCAGAGGCGCCGAGCCCTGCCGACGCAGGCCACGAGCTTCCTTCTCCAGCGCAAGCTGTTCACCAGCTGCAACGCGGGGCACACCTTCTTCCGCGCCGATCCGTTCGGCATTGCGTCGATCTACAAGGTCGGCCGCGACCCGCGCATCAACCTGATCATGGAAGGCGTCGAGGGCCTGTCCCGGCTCGGCTCCATCGCCGACTCCCTCATGCTTCGCACCGGTGGATGCTCCGGTAATCGTCATGTCACCTGCAACCCTGGCGGTCCTGCCCGCGCCGGTCGCCGACCCGCCGCCCGCAACGTCGAGCCGACTCGTCCCGTCGCGATCAACGCCCGCCCGCTCGCCGATGACGAGCTGGCGGTCATCGGCGACCTGGACGAACTGGTCGAGACGGCCATGTGCTCGTGCGACGCGGGCGACGACGTCCCGTACTAGGCCGCAATCAGGGCCTGGCCCACGCCGCCCCCGGCCCGCAGTAGGGTCGGGGGCGGCCCCCTGTCCGACCAGCAGGAGACCCATGCCCGTCGACCGCATCCACTGGACCGATCTCCCCGCCCCGGCCCGCGCCGCCGTGGAGGCCCACACCGGTCCCGTCCTCAGCGCAGACACCGCTCAGGCCGGGGTGAACTCGGGGATCGCCGCCACCATCCGCACCGCTGAGACGGTCCTGTTCGTCAAGGGCGTGCCCGCCGACGATCCGCAGGTGCGCACCCAGCACCGCGAGGCCGCAATCAACCCGTACCTGCCCCCGGCGTCACCGCGCATGCTGTGGCACGTACAAGCCGGCGGCTGGGACCTAATCGGTTACCAGCGGCTTACCGGCCGGCACGCCGACTACACTCCCGGCTCTCCGGACCTGCCACTGGTCGCCCACGCCGTGGCCGAGCTCCAGACGACACCGTGCCCCGCCATCGAACTCAAGCGGGCCGAACAGCGCTGGTCGTCCTACGCGGCCGCCGCCGATGCATGGGCCCGCGTGTCCTTCACTTCCTGGGCGTCCGCTCCCCCCGCCGCGGTGACCGTGTTCTCGGATGCCAGCGCCGCCGCGTGGGACGAGATCGCCCGCAACGACCCGCAGGGCTGGAAGAAGAACATGGCCCGGCACGCCCACGGCTGGACCACCTACTGGCACAGCCGCACGCAGGCGTAACAAAACACAGCCACTGATACTCCGGGAATGATGGGGGTTGCACTGGCTCCTCAAAGAACTTGCCCGCGCCCCAGCAGGTGGCCGCTGATGATGAGGATCGAGACCACACGGCTCGACGGGGCGCCGAAACTGGACACTCAGCCGTGAAAAACACGACCGGAACCACGGCAGACGGGAGGCCGCCGCGTGCCGGGCGGCCACACCAGGTGATTCCTCACCATCGACGGGCCCAGCGACGTCGGAAAGTCGACGACCGTCCAGACCCTTCACGACCCTGGCGGCGCAACACCGCGTCACCGCCGTCCGCCACGTCCTCGACGACCAGCACCGACAGCTCTGAAAACACCGTCCCCGTAAGGGAGTTGACATCCATCACAAGATCATGATCACGGATGGCTACTCGGTGTCACCACCGACTACGGGCCAGACCCTAAATTGACACACCCGCGCCTGCC
>NZ_JAYWVC010000024.1:0-66384 GCF_036281785.1 Streptomyces chiangmaiensis
CTGAAGGCCCGGGAGGCCTCGCCAGAAACCGCTGAACCCGCCCTCGGTCAGGAACCGACACCGTCGCCCGCGGGCCCCCCGTCCAGCACGGCCAGGGCACGCTGGGCGATCCGGCGGTTGCGGACTACGTCCCCCAGAGAAGTGGACCCCTGGGTGATGTCCTTGAACGCCTTCCAGGCGGGGCGGAAGCCGGTCAGCGCCGCATGGAACAGGCCCGGGCGGCGCTCGAACACCGACAGCAGCCGCTTGCCGACGCCCATCTCGACACCCAGCCCGGCCTTGATCGCGAAGGCGTAGTTCAGAGCCTGCCTGCGCGTGTCCACCGCGTCGTGCGCCTCCGCGATCCGCACCGCCCACTCCCCCGCGAGCCGTCCCGACCGCAGCGCGAACGAGATCCCCTCGCGGGTCCAGGGCTCCAGCAGTCCCGCGGCGTCCCCGCAGACCAGCACCCGCCCGCGCGAGAGCGGCGAGTCGTCGGCACGGCAGCGGGTCAAGTGCCCCGAGTGGATGCTCGGTTCGAAGCCGGCGAGTCCGAGACGGGCGATGAAGTCCTCCAAGTACCGCTTGGTCGCGGCTCCCTCACCGCGCGCCGAGATCACGCCGACCGTCAGCGTGTCCCCCTTGGGGAAAACCCAGCCGTAACTCCCGGGCATCGGCCCCCAGTCGATGAGCACCCGCCCCTTCCAGTCCTCGGCGACGGTCTCCGGCACCGGGATCTCCGCCTCCAGACCCAGATCCACCTGGTCGAGCTTCACTCCCACGTGTGCCCCTATACGGCTGGCGCTGCCGTCCGCGCCCACGACGGCGCGCGCCAGCAGCGTCTCGCCGCTCTGCAGGACGACGGCAACCGTGCGACGGTCCGGCACCGCCGAGCCGTGCTGCTCGACCCGCGACACCGTGGCACCCGTGCGCAGTTCCGCTCCCGCCTTCTGGGCGTGCTCGACGAGTTGCTGGTCGAACTCGGAACGGTTGATCAGCCCGAACAGCATGTGCTTGGCACGGCGGGTGCGGGTGAAACGTCCGTTGTTGGAGAAGGTGACCGCATGCACCCGGTCGCGCAGCGGCAGCTCGAAGCCGGGCGGCAGGGCGTCGCGCGAGGGGCCGATGATGCCGCCGCCGCAGGTCTTGTAGCGTGGCAGCTCGGCCTTTTCCAGCAAGAGCACGCTGCGTCCCGCGACCGCCGCCGCGTAGGCGGCCGACGCCCCCGCGGGTCCCGCGCCCACCACGACGACGTCCCACACCTGCTGCACGTCGTCCGCCGAAGAGTTCTCGCTGCTCACGATGGTCTACTGCTCCCGATCAAGCTGCTTGCCGCACCTGTCTCACGCATCCTACGGCGGCGTCGTCACAGGTCGCTGTGGGAGGATCGGCAGCGTATGCGCCCTGCACACCAGCACGCGCATACACATACCCGTACAGGAAGTACTCAACGGTACAAAGTCGCACCCACAAGGAGCGTGCCCATGTCGTCGAATCCGGTCGCCGAAGCCGTCGCCTCGCTGATGCCCAAGGCGAAGGAGGAGCTCACCGAACTGGTGGCCTTCAAATCGGTCGCGGACTTCGACCAGTTCCCCAAGAGCGAGAGCGAGGGCGCCGCTCGCTGGCTCGCCGACGCGCTGAGCGCCGACGGCTTCCAGGACGTGGCGCTGCTCGACACCCCGGACGGCACGCAGTCGGTGTACGGGTACCTGCCCGGCCCGGAGGGCGCCAAGACGGTACTGCTGTACGCGCACTACGACGTGCAGCCGCCCCTCGACGAGGCAGGCTGGACCACCCCGCCCTTCGAACTGACCGAGCGCGACGGCCGTTGGTACGGACGCGGCGCCGCCGACTGCAAGGGCGGCGTCATCATGCATCTGCTCGCCCTGCGCGCGCTGCGGGCGAGCGGCGGCGTGCCGGTGAACATCAAGGTCATCGCCGAGGGTTCGGAGGAGCAGGGCACCGGCGGTCTGGAGCGGTACGCCGAGGAACACCCGGACCTGCTCGCCGCCGACGCCATCGTCATCGGCGACGTCGGCAACTTCCACGCCGGACTGCCGACGGTCACCTCGACGCTGCGCGGCATGACTCTCGTCCGGGTCCGTGTCGACACGCTCGAAGGCAACCTCCACTCGGGCCAGTTCGGCGGGGCGGCGCCCGACGCGCTGGCCGCCCTGATCCGCGTACTGGACTCGCTGCGGGCCGAGGACGGTTCGACGACCGTCGACGGACTGGCCCCCGAGGCCCGGTGGGAGGGCGTCGAATACGCCGACGCGCAGTTCCGCAAGGACGCCAAGGTGCTGGACGGAGTGGACCTGATCGGCTCCGGCTCGGTCGCCGACCGAATCTGGGCGCGCCCGGCCGTGACCGTGCTCGGCATCGACTGCCCGCCTGTCGTGGGCGCCACCCCCTCGGTCCAGGCGAGCGCCCGCGCGCTGATCAGCCTGCGGGTGCCGCCGGGCGTGGACGCCGTCGACGCCACGAAGCTGCTCCAGGCCCACCTGGAGGCGCACACGCCGTGGGGCGCACGGGTGCGGACGGAACAGATCGGCCAGGGGCAGGCGTTCCGGGCCGACACCTCCAGCCCGGCCTACGCGGCGATGGCCGACGCGATGTCCCTCGCCTACCCGGGCCAGGAGATGCAGTACGCGGGCCAGGGCGGCTCCATCCCGCTCTGCAACACCCTCGCCTCGCTCTACCCGCAGGCGGAGATCCTCCTCATCGGCCTGAGCGAGCCCGAGGCGCAGATCCATGCGGTCAACGAGAGCGTGTCTCCGGACGAGTTGGAGCGCCTGTCGGTGGCCGAGGCGCTGTTCCTGCGCAACTACGCGGCCAACTGAGCGACTTCACACACGGCAAGGGGTCCTCGTCGCCGGGCGGGGACCCCTTCCACGGTCGTCCCGTGGACGGCGTCGACGTCCTTGCGCGCCCCTGCCGGCAGGCGGAACGGGTCGAGGCGGGTTCAGCCGACCGGGACGCCGGCCTCCAGATAGTGCACCGCCCCGCGTTCGCGCGCCCTGAGGGCCCAGCGCAGCCGTTCGTAGCGGACGGGCGGCAGCAGACGGGCCGCTTCCGCCTCCGCGACGAACCGCCAGTCGCGCAACTCGGGCCCGGGGAGCAGCAGGCGATCGGCCGCCGTGCTGTCGAGGCGGCCGCCGTCGAAGAGGAGCCGCAGCCCACCGTATCCGGGGGGTACGGGGGGCTCCCAGTCGACGACCAGGAGCCGGGGAATCACCTCGAGCGTGAGCCCGGTCTCCTCGGCGACCTCGCGTATGCCGGCGCTGGCGGGGGCCTCACCGGGTTCGACGACGCCGCCGGGGAACTCCCACCCTGCCTTGTAGGTGGGGTCGACGAGCAGCACTCGGTCCTGCTCGTCGAAGAGCAGCACGCCCGCCGCGAGGGTCTCGGAGGTCGGCTCGGGCGTCTGCACGATGTCGCAGACGGGCGCGGCGTCGGTACGGACGGCCTCGGCGATCCGCACGGCGGTCTCGTACGGGGTGAGGGTGCTGGAGTCGACGGGGTACGCGTCCGCGGTGAGCCAGGCGGCGAGGGCGGCCCGATAGGGCTCGATGTGGTCGTAGGACCACTGCCGGACCCGCATCTCTCCGTCGGGGAGGTCGGGCGGCACCTCCCGGCCGGCTATACGCTCGCGCAGGATCGTTTCGGCCGGGGCGAGGAGGACGTGGCGCACCGGGATGCGGCGGGCGGCGAGGCCGCCGAAGATCTCGTCGCGGTACCCCTGGCGCAACAGGGTCAAGGGAACCACGAGGACACCGCCGAGTTCGGCGACCATCGCCGCCGCCGTGTCGATCACGAGCCGTCGCCAGATCGGCAGGTCCTGGAAGTCACCGACCTCGGCGAGGCGCTTCGGCGGCAGCAGGTGCGTGAGCGCTCCACCGACGACCTCGGGGTCGAAGAGCGTGCTGTTCGGGATCAGTTCGATCAGTTCCCGTGCGGTGGTCGTCTTCCCCGCACCGAACGCACCGTTGATCCAGACGATCACGGTTCCCCCTCTTCTGTTGGCCCCCTGTGGCTTGCCCTCTCAACCCTGCCACGGAAACCCGCCGCTGATGAGGGCGCGTCCGACGGCCGACGCGCCGCGGCGCCGCTGCCCCTGCTGTCCGGAGCACCGGCGCCGCAATGCACACTCCCCGTCAGCCGTTCTGCCCGAGAACGTCCTCCTTCGCCGCAAGGCTGTCGTGGCCGAAAGTGTGGTCGACGGCGCTGAGCGTGTCCTTGACGTCGAGGTCGCCGAGTCCGTCGTGGTGGGCGGCATGGGACGAGGTGAGTGCCGCCACGACGAATCCGGTGGCGAGGGAGGCGATGGCGAGCATGCTGATCCACCTGGTCGTCACCGACGGCGGCGACGGCGACGACTCGGACCACGCGGACTGGGCGGACGCGAAGCTGGGCCGCTGACCGCACCCGGGGGCGCCCCGGCACATCGGCGCCGGGGCGCCCCCTCTGCCCATGCGCTCGCGCAGGAACAGCCGAGACCGAATCAGCTCGCCAGGCCTGCCGTCGGCGCGTCCTCCCGGCCGCGCAGCGCGGCGGCGGCCGCGCCCACGAGCCCCGCGTCCGTGCCCATCTGCGCGGGCTCCACGGTCAGGCCCTGCACGAAGGACAGCGTGGCGTAGTCCGGCAGGGCCTTGCGCAGGGGCATGAAGAGCACATCGCCGGCCTTGCCCACTCCCCCGCCGATCACCGCGATGTCGATCTCGACGAGCGTCGCGGTCGCGGCGATCCCTGCGGCCAGTGCCCGGGCCGCCCGCTCGAAGGAGGCCACCGCCACCGGATCGCCCTCGCGGGCGGCGGCGGCCACCGCGGCGGCCGAGGTGTCGCCGTCCGGCCCCGGCCGCCAGCCGCCCTCCAGGGCCCGGCGGGCGATGTTCGGCCCGCTCGCGATGCGCTCCACGCAGCCACGCGCCCCGCACGGGCACGGGTCGCCGTCGAGGTCGACGCTGATGTGCCCGATGTGGCCCGCGTTGCCGGTCGGCCCCGGGTACAGACGGCCCCCCAGCACCAGCCCGCCGCCGACGCCCGTGGACACCACCATGCACAGCGCGTTGTCGTGGCCGCGGGCCGCGCCCTGCCAATGCTCGGCGGCGGTGATCGCCACACCGTCACCGATCAGCTCGACGGGCAGGCCGCCGGTCGCGGCCCGCACCCGCTCGACCAGCGGGTAACCGCGCCAGCCCGGAACGTTGACCGGGCTCACCGTACCCGCGGAGGCATCCACCGGACCCGCGCTGCCGATGCCCACGGCCTGTGCCCGCTCCCAGAGCGGCGAGGCCGTCAGCTGCCCGATGACGGCCTCCACGGCCCCCATCACGGTATCGCCGTCCTCCTGCGCGGGCGTCGCGCGCTGTGCGCGCAGCAGGATCCGGCCGTGGCCGTCCACCAGCGCTCCGGCGATCTTGGTGCCGCCGATGTCGAGCGCGGCCACGAGGTCGGTGTGCATCAGTGTCAGATCTCCCAATGCTTCGGTCGTACCGGCACCACGAACGGCGGATGCCGCTGCGAATGCGGTTCCCCCGGCCGGGCACAGGCAGGAGGAGAGGAACCCCTGGGGGGAGGCGCGGGCCGGAGATTGCGGTGGACAGTGTCTCCCGCATCTGACAACGTTGTCCAGGCTCTATGCTCGATGCCACATCCTCATACAACGCCATGGACCGACGCATCCCCGTGGACGACAGGACAGGACAGCGCATCGTGCCCGACACCGCACGCCGACCCGAGAACCGCTACGGCAACCGGCCGACCATGAAGGACGTGGCAGCACGAGCCGGAGTCGGCCTGAAAACGGTGTCGCGTGTCGTCAACGGGGAGTCCGGAGTCACCCCGGACACCGAACGCCGGGTCCATGAGGCCATCGAGGCGCTGGGCTTCCGCCGCAACGACAGCGCGCGGGTACTGCGCAAGGGCCGCACCGCGAGCATCGGCCTGGTTCTCGAGGATCTCGCGGACCCCTTCTACGGCCCGCTCAGCCGCGCGGTCGAGGAGGTCGCACGGGCCCACGGAGCCCTGCTGATCAACGGTTCCAGCGCCGAGGACCCGGACCGCGAGCAGGAGCTGGTACTGGCGCTGTGCGCGCGCCGTGTGGACGGACTGGTCGTCATCCCGGCCGGCGACGACCATCGCTATCTGGAGCCGGAGCTCAAGGCAGGGGTCGCCACGGTGTTCGTCGACCGTCCCGCCGGACGGATCGACGCCGACGTCGTCCTGTCTGACAGCTTCGGCGGCGCCCGCGACGGGATCGCCCACCTGATCGCGCACGGCCACCGCCGGATCGGCTTCATCGGCGACATGCCGCGCATCCACACCGCGGCCGAGCGGCTGCGCGGTTACCGGGCCGCGATGGAGGACGCCGGCATACCCGTCGAGGAGTCGTGGATCTCCCTCGGTGTCACCGACCCCGAGCGGGTACGGAGGGCAGCCGAGGAGATGCTGTCGGCTCCCGCCCCCGTGACGGCGATCTTCGCGGGCAACAACCGTGTGACGGTCACCGTCGTCCGTGTCCTCGCCGAGCACGACCGCCCGGTCGCCCTCGTCGGCTTCGACGACTTCGAGCTGGCCGACCTCCTCAAGCCCGGGGTCACGGTCATCGCCCAGGACGCCGCCGCCCTCGGCCGCACAGCCGCCGAGCGCCTCTTCCGTCAGCTCGACGGAACCCTCATCACGCCCGAACGCATCGAGCTGCCCACCCGGCTGATCACCCGGGGGTCGGGCGAGCTGCCGCCCGTCGACTGAGGAGCGGCCCTCCTCGGGGCCGCCGTGGGCCGCAGAGGCCGCGGCGAGCGTGCCGGCCGCCCGATACGCCGCGAGGCGGCGCCCCGGCCCGGCCCCACGCCACGGAAGAGCGCCGCTACTTCCCCGAGACCGTGAGATCGCCCCGCCTCCGTGCCGCGAAGCCCTCCAGATCCGCCCGGGTCAGGCCGGTGGCCTCGGCGACCTTCCCGACGTCCAGCGCACCGCAGTCCAGCCCCCGCAGCAGATAACCGCTCAGCGCCTTTGCGGTCGCGGGCTCGTCCATCACGTCACCGCCACTGCGCCGGGCATAACGGGCCAGACGCGCCGCTGCCTGTTCGAAGCCCTCACGGTAGAAGGCGAAGACGGCCGCGTACCGGGTCGGAAGGTGGCCGGGGTGCATGTCCCAACCCTGGTAGTAGGCGCGGGCCAGGGCCCGACGGGTGAGCCGGTAGTGCAGCCTCCAGGCCTCATGGACCTTTTCCGTCGGCCCGACGGGCAGGACGTTCGTGGAGCCGTCGCAGACGCGCACGCCGGTGCCGGCGGCCGCGACCTGCATGATCGCCTTGGCGTGGTCGGCGACCGGATGGTCGCTCGCCTGGTAGGCGGCGGACACGCCGAGGCAGGCGCTGTAGTCGAAGGTGCCGTAGTGCAGTCCGGTGGCACGGCCCCGCGCGGCCTGGATCATTCGAGCGACCGTGGCAGTGCCGTCGGCACCCAGGATGGCCTGGCTGGTCTCGATCTGGATCTCGAACCCGATCCGGCCGGGCTCGAGCCCGCGCGCCTTCTCGAACTCCTCCAGCAACCGCACCATGGCGGCGACCTGCTCGGCGTACGTGACCTTGGGCAGGGTGAGCACAAGGCCGTCCGGCAGACCGCCGGCCTCCATCAGGCCCGTCAGGAAGATGTCGAGCGTGCGGATCCCCCGGTCCCGTACCGGGGCTTCCATGCACTTCATGCGGATCCCCAGGTACGGGGCGGTGGTGCCCACCCCGGCATCCGGCCGGGAGGCGCGCGCGGCATGGGCCTGCGCGATCAGCCGGGCCGCGCGGGCAGCCGCCTCGTCTTCCTCGGCGTCGGGCCGTGGGCCGTAGCCGTCCTCGAAGTCGACGCGCAGGTCCTCGATCGGCTCGCGCTCCAGTTTCGCGCGCACACGGTCGTGGACCGGCTCGGCCAGATCGTCGGCGAGACCGAGGACGGCGGCCAACGACGGGGCGTCCGGGGCATGTTCGTCGAGGGCCGCGAGGGCCTGGTCGCCCCAGGAGCGGACGGTGTCGGCGGCGAAGACGTCACCGGGGACGTAGACGGTGTGGACGGGCTGACGCGTGCCGGGGTCACCCGGATAGCGGCGCTCCAGTTCGCGGTCGATCGGGGAGAGAGAGGTACTGATCTCCTTGCCGACGGCGCCCGCCAGGCTCGTCACCACCCGCTCCTGCTGCCCCTGGCCCATCCCTCACCCTCCCAATTTCCGCTTCACGGAATCAACAATCCGTTTAATGAAGCTATCCGTGGATATTGCCGCAGGTCAACAACTCTTGCGCGCCGAGCACTCCCCGCCTTCCATGGAAGAAACGCCCACTTTTGCCATGCTCACGCTCATCTCATACGGTTCTGTCAGACTACGGCTCGCACGGCACCCTCCACAGAAGGAGCCTCTCGTGCCCCACCACAGCCGAGTCACGCGTCGCCTGGGCCTCAAGACCGCCGCGTTGGCCGCGGTCACCCTCCCCCTGTCCAGCGCGGCACTGGCCCCGCAGCACGCCTCGGCGTCAAACCCGCACGACCGCCATCTCGAGGTCATGTCCTTCAACCTGCGCTTCGCGGGCACCGCCGAACCCAACAGCTGGACGAACCGCCGCCCGGTCATGAGCGCGCTGCTGCGCAGGGAGCGGCCGCACGTCATCAGCACTCAGGAGGGCCTCTACCATCAGGTCCGGGACATCGCGGCCGACCTGGGAACGGGCTACGCCTGGATCGGCACCGGACGCGGGGGCGGCAGCCGCGACGAGTTCGAGTCCGTCTTCTACGACTCACAGCGGCTCGGCCCCGTGGAGTACGACCACTTCTGGCTCTCCGACACCCCGGACGTGATCGGCTCGAACACCTGGGGCGGAGCCTGCATCCGCATGGTCACCTGGGTCCGCTTCCGCGATCTGCACCACGGAGGGCGGGAGTTCTACGTCCTCAACACCCACCTGGACAACAAGAGCCAGTACGCACGCGCACGCGCCGCCTCCCTCATCGCCGATCGGATCGGCGGGCTCGACCGTTCCCTGCCGCTCGTGATGACCGGCGACTTCAACGCCGCCGCACACAAGAGCCCCGTTTACCACACGCTTCTCGGCGCCGGTCTCGTCGACACATGGGACACGGCCGCCGAGCGCACCGCGCCGTACGGCACCTTCCACGGGTTCCGGCCGCTCAGGCCGGACGGCGAGCGCATCGACTGGATCCTGGCCACCCCCGGCGTGACGGCGCACTGGGCGTCGATCAACACCTTCGCACAGGAGGGCCGGTTCCCCAGCGACCACCTTCCCGTGCAGGCGTCGCTGACCCTGGGATGACAAGGGCCCCCGCGACGCCGGTGCGGTCGCGGGGGCCTCGCGCCCGTGAAGTCGCTCAGCCCTTGCGGGCCTTGATCTCCTCGGTCAGCTGGGGGACGACGTCGAAGAGGTCGCCCACGATGCCGTAGTCGACCAGGTCGAAGATCGGCGCCTCGGAGTCCTTGTTGATCGCGACGATCGTCTTGGAGGTCTGCATGCCGGCCCGGTGCTGGATCGCACCGGAGATACCGGAGGCGATGTACAGCTGCGGGGACACGCTCTTGCCGGTCTGGCCGACCTGGTTGGTGTGCGGGTACCAGCCGGCGTCGACGGCGGCACGCGAGGCGCCGACGGCCGCACCCAGGGAGTCGGCGAGCGCCTCGATGATCGCGAAGTTCTCCGCACCGTTGACACCGCGGCCACCGGAGACCACGATCGCGGCCTCGGTCAGCTCAGGACGGCCCGTCGACTCACGCGGCGTACGGGCGGTGACCTTGCTGCCCGTGGCCTTGTCCGAGAAGGACACGGTCAGCGCCTCGACCGCACCGGCGACCGGGGCAGCCTCCACGGCCGCGCTGTTCGGCTTGACGGTGATGACCGGGGCACCCTTGATGACACGGGACTTGGTGGTGAAGGAGGCGGCGAACACCGACTGCGTGGCCACCGGGCCCTCGTCGCCCGCCTCCAGGTCGACGGCATCGGTGATGATGCCCGAGCCGATACGCAGGGCCAGACGGGCGGCGATCTCCTTGCCCTCGGCGGAGGACGGCACCAGCACCGCGGCCGGGGAGACGGCCTCGTAGGCGACCTGCAGCGCGTCCACCTTCGGCACGACCAGGTAGTCGGCGTACTCGGGCGCGTCGTGGGTGAGGACCTTCACCGCGCCGTGCTCGGCGAGGGCGGACGCGGTGTTCTCCGCGCCGGCGCCGAGGGCGACGGCGACCGGCTCGCCGATGCGGCGGGCCAGCGTGAGCAGCTCCAGGGTGGGCTTGCGGACGGCACCGTCCACGTGGTCGACGTAGACGAGAACTTCAGCCATGGGAATGGATCTCCTTGCGGATTGCGAAGTCTGAGGGGCGGTCAGGCGTGTGAGCCTTAGATGAACTTCTGGCTCGCGAGGAACTCAGCGAGTTGCTTGCCGCCCTCGCCCTCGTCCTTGACGATCGTGCCCGCGGTGCGCGCCGGACGCTCGGCCACGGTCTCGACCTTCGTCCGGGCACCCCCGAGGCCGACCTCTTCGGCGTCGACGTCCAGGTCGGACAGGTCCCAGGACTGAACCGGCTTCTTCTTGGCGGCCATGATGCCCTTGAAGGACGGGTAGCGCGCCTCACCCGACTGGTCGGTGACCGAGACGACGGCAGGGAGCTGAGCCTGGAGCTGCTCGGAGGCGGTGTCGCCGTCACGGCGGCCCGTGACGACGCCGTCCTCCACGGAGACCTCGGACAGCAGCGTGACCTGCGGGACACCCAGACGCTCGGCCAGCAGCGCGGGAACCACACCGGCGGTTCCGTCGGTGGAGGCCATGCCGGAAATGACCAGGTCGTAGCCGGCCTTCTCGATCGCCTTGGCCAGCACCAGCGAGGTGCCGATGACGTCGGTGCCGTGCAGGTCGTCGTCCTCCACGTGGATCGCCTTGTCGGCACCCATCGACAGAGCCTTGCGCAGCGCGTCCTTGGCGTCCTCCGGACCCACCGTCAGCACGGTGATCTCGGCGTCGTCGGCGTCCTCGGCGATCTGCAGCGCCTGCTCGACGGCGTACTCGTCGAGCTCGGAGAGCAGACCGTCCACGTCGTCCCGGTCGACGGTCAGGTCATCGGCGAAGTGCCGGTCGCCAGTGGCGTCGGGCACGTACTTCACAGTGACAACGATCCTCAAGCTCACGCCGGCTCTCCTACTGCATCGTCATTTCTGGGCTGCCTTCTTGCAGGCAGCATAGGCGCCTGAAGCGGGCGATCCCGGTCGGGGCGACCCCGCGCTCCAAACGAAATATTACTCGCCAGTACACCCAGTACATGCCCGCTAAGCAAGCGCTTTGAACTGTGACCTTGACAACGCTGCGTAACCGGTCGGCCTGTTCAGTCACGCAGCCCGCTGAAACGACCCTGGTGATAGAGCAGGGGGCGGCCGACTCCGGAGGGGTCGCCGAGCACGACCTCGGCGATCACGATGCGGTGGTCTCCGGCGGGCACCCGCGCCACCACGCGGCAGACGAGCCAGGCGAGCACTCCGTCCAGCACGGGAACACCCTCGGGTCCCTCGCGCCAGCGGGTCGGCGCGCCGAAGCGGTCGGCCCCGCTCCTGGCGAAGGTGCCGGCCAGGGCTTCCTGGTGTTCACCGAGTATGTGCACGCCGACGTGGTCGGCCTCGGAGATGACGGGCCAGCTCGACCCCCCGGCACCGACGCCGAACGAGATGAGCGGGGGCTCGGCGGAAACCGAGCTGAGGGAGGTGGCGGTGAAGCCGACCGGCCTGCCGTCCCCTTGGGCGGTGACCACGGCGACTCCCGCCGCGTGCCGCCGGAAGACGGAACGCAGCAGGGCCGGGGAGGCGAGTTGAGGGGTGCCGAGGCCGGGTGAGGCCGTCATGGAACTGTCCTTCTGCGAGAGGCGACGTGGCGCGGATCCGTGGCTGTTCAGCAAGCCGGCCAACACGCACTCGCGGTGCGGACCAGGTCCACGTGGACGCGCTCGAAGAGAAGGGGTTCCGGGGGCATGAGGTCAGGCTGACGATAGATGGTGGGCGCAGTCAAGTTCGTCCGGGCAACTGGGAGATACGTCATCGTCCGCCTCCCGCTCGTCTCGCGGCGTTCGGCCCGGGTCCCTGCCGTCCGTCCGAGAGGGCGTCAGACGGCCTCGCCCAGCGCGGCGATCACGTCCGCCTTGCGGGGCTGACCGGTCGCGCGGCGCACGATCCTCCCGTCCGCGTCCAGGACGAGCACCGTCGGCGTCTTGAGGATGTCCAGCGCGCGGACGAGTTCGAGACGCTGTTCGGCATCGATCTCGACATGGGTGACGCCGGGCACCATAGCGGCCACCTCGGTGAGGATCCGACGCGTCGCCCGGCAGGGTGCGCAGAAGGCACTGGAGAACTGGACCAGCGTCGCCCGCTCGCCGAGCCCGTCACCCAACTCGGCGGCGCCCAGCCGCTTCCCGTCGTCCCGTCCATGCACTCTCATTCTCCCGCTCCGCCGCCGGTGCAGCACACCGTAGGCACTCGCCAGCACGAGCACGGTCACACACACCACGAGTCCGGCCATCACATGCTCCAGCATTCACAAGACTGCAAAGATTCCCGCCTCCACGAATCGTCTCCCGTGCGTAATGCTCGATTCATGGACATCGACGCAAGGGGACCGCGCTTCGGGGCGGCCGTGACGACCGTGGTGCTTGCGGTCGTCCTGATCACCGGCAGCGGCTGGCTACTGGCCTGGCAACTCCTGGCGTTCGCCCTGGGAGCGGCCGGGGGCGTGGCGCGTTCACCCTACGGCCTGCTCTTCCGCGCCCTGGTCCGGCCGCGGATCGGGCCGCCGACGGAGTTCGAGGCGCCGCAGCCATTGCAGTTCGCCCAAGCGGTCGGTCTCGTCTTCGCGGCGCTCGGACTCGTGGGCTACGCCGCGGGGCCGCAGTGGCTCGGGCCGGCCGCGACGGGGCTCGCGCTCGCCGCCGGCTTTCTCAACGCGGCGTTCGGGTACTGCCTGGGCTGTGAGCTGTACCTGCTCGTACGCCGAGTTGGGGCACGCGGGCAGTAGGACGGACCCGAAACCCGAGGTGGCGCAGACGGGTGACGTGACGAGGATCTCGCCGCCCAGGGGCACCAGGACTGGCCCCGCGTCCGTTCATCGGGCACGATCTGCGGCAAGCCGTAAACCTACGGCTGCGTAACTTCGGCTGGGAGTCCCTTCCCAGGCAGAGAGAAGGGTCCACCCCGTCCATGGCTGAGCTCGTCTACCGTCCCGTCATCGGTCTCGCCCTCACGACGTTCAAGGCATGGGACCTGAAGATCGACTGCAAGGGATCGGAGAACATCCCGCGCTCGGGCGGTGCGGTGCTCGTGAGCAACCACATCAGCTATCTGGACTTCATCTTCAACGGTCTGGCGGCGCTTCAGCAGAAGCGCCTGGTGCGCTTCATGGCCAAGGAGTCCGTCTTCCGGCACAAGGTGTCCGGCCCGCTGATGCGCGCCATGAAGCACATCCCGGTGGACCGCAGGCAGGGCGAGGCGGCGTACGCCCACGCGCTGGACTCGCTGAAGTCGGGCGAGGTCGTCGGGGTCTTCCCGGAAGCCACGATCTCGCAGTCCTTCACCCTCAAGAGCTTCAAGTCGGGCGCCGTGCGCCTGGCCCAGGAGGCCGGCGTCCCGCTGGTCCCGATGGCCCTGTGGGGCACGCAGCGGCTGTGGACGAAGGGACACCCGCGCAACTTCCGGCGCAGCCACACGCCCATCACGATCCGGGTGGGCGAGGCGATCGAGGCCACGCGCGACACGTACGCCGGCGTGCTCACCCGCCAGCTGCGCGAGCGGGTCCAGGAGCTGCTGGAGGCCGCGCAGCGCGCCTACCCCGTGCGGCCCAGGACCCCGGACGACACCTGGTGGATGCCCGCGCACCTCGGCGGAACGGCACCGACGCCGGAGCAGCTGCGCGCCGTCGAGGCGCACTGACCCACCTCACACAGGGGCGTGGACGGTGATCCGCGCCCCGGGGCTGAACTTCTCCAGCGCTTCGGCGAGTTCCGCGCCGGCCTTCTCGACGTCGGCCACCGGCATCGGGGGCAGGCTCTCCAGCAGGAAGAGCGCCGAGGTGGAAGCCTCGGTGAGCCGGGTACGCGGCCCCTGGCGCCAGTTCCAGCGGCGGCAGGTCACGCCGGTCTCGTCACACCAGACCACCTCGCCGGCGTCCGGGTGTTCGACGGTCTCCTCGCCTCCCGCGACGGACAGGAACTCCTCGTCACCCATGGCCCGCACGAGGTGCATGGAGCCCTGGATCAGATCGAGGTCCTCGCCTCCGACCGGGATCAGATGGGCGACGCTGATCGCGTTGTAGATGTCGACGAGCACATTGATCCGGGGCAGACCGGCGTCCGACAGCGCCCGCTTGGCCAGCGCTTCGGCCGAGTTGCGGGTGCGCGACGGCTTTGCCCCGAAGGCCGTGTACGCCGCGCGCCAGGCCGCCAAGTGCGGGTCCTCGTGCGGGGCGCGCCCCTCGAGACGGACTGCGAGGCGGTGGGCCGCGTCGTCGAGCAGGGCCGAAGTGCCTTCGGTGCTGGGCCCGTTCACGAGGTCGTAGGCCTCGATCGCCACGTGCGTGAAACCGGGCGCGAGGGCACGCACCGCGTCGGACACGGTCAGGGTGAGAGTCATCGCCTGCCTCAGAGTGCGGTGGGGAGCGTCTTCCAGAGGGTCGGCCGGTCGGGAGCGGCCTTGAGAACGCTCAGTACGGCCGGGTGAGGTACAGCATACAGGACCGGACAGTCCGCTTCATTGGACTTCGCGTGGCAGATGCCGGTGCGCTGCTCGATGACGTCGGAGGCGCTCCAGGTGACGCGCGGGTTGCCGCTGTCGGCGGAATGCGGAATGGCATCACGCACGAATTCATAGGCGGCTTGCGCATAGGCATACGGGCCCATCGCCCGGTCGGCGAGTCTCGCCGCCGTCTCACGGACACCGGATGACGATGGCCGATCGCCTCGTCAGCAACCAAGTACGCGGAGAGGTCCGGGATCTGCCGGATCAGTTCCATGTCGGCAGAGCATAGAAATGCGACCGGCCGCCAATCGATTGATTTTCGGTCGGCCGCACATCTATGCATCCTCGGACGGTGGGAGGGCGGCGTCTAGCGCGCCATCTCCTCCTTGAGGGCCGCGACGAACCGGTCCACGTCGTCCTCCGTCGTGTCGAAGGCGCACATCCATCGGACGTCGCCCGCGGCCTCGTCCCAGAAGTAGAAGCGGAAGCGCTTCTGCAGACGTTCGCTGACATCGTGCGGCAGTCGGGCGAACACGGCGTTGGCCTGCACCGGGTAAAGGATCTCCACACCGTGGACCGAACGCACACCCTCCGCCAGCCGCTGTGCCATCTCGTTGGCGTGACGGGCGTTGCGCAGCCACAGGTCCTTGGCGAGCAGGGCCTCCAACTGCACGGACACGAAGCGCATCTTGGAGGCAAGCTGCATGGACAGCTTGCGCAGGTGCTTCATGTGGCTGACGGCGTCCTGGTTGATGACGACGACCGCTTCGCCGAACAGCGCTCCGTTCTTGGTCCCGCCCAGGGAGAGGATGTCGACGCCGACGGCGTTGGTGAACGTCCGCATCGGCACGTCCAGGGAGGCGGCCGCGTTCGCTATACGAGAGCCGTCCAGGTGCACCTTCATCCCGCGCGCGTGAGCGTGCTCGCAGATCGCACGGATCTGGCCGGGCGTGTAGAGGGTGCCCAGCTCGGTGCTCTGGGTGATCGAGACGACCTGCGGCATCGCCCGGTGTTCGTCCTCCCAGCCGTAGGCCTGCCGGTCGATCAGCTCGGGCGTGAGCTTGCCATCCGGGGTGGGCACGGTGAGCAGCTTGAGGCCGCCCATACGCTCGGGGGCACCGCCCTCGTCGACGTTGATGTGCGCGCTCTCGGCACAGATCACCGCACCCCAGCGGTCGGTGACCGCCTGGAGCGCGACGACGTTCGCACCCGTGCCGTTGAAGACCGGGAAGGCCTCCGCCGTGGCCCCGAAGTGGCTGCGGATGATCCCTTGAAGGTTCGCCGTGTAGTCGTCCTCGCCGTACGCGACCTGGTGCCCGCCGTTGGCCACGGACAGGGCGGCGAGCACCTCCGGGTGCGCCCCGGCGTAGTTGTCGCTCGCAAAACCGCGGACCTCCGGGTCGTGATGGCGACGCGCGTCGGTCTTGGGAGGGTTCACGGCGTCTCGGTGAGCCACAGACGGTTTCCGTTCACTTCAGCGGCGGGCTTCTCCCAGACCCCGGCGATGGCCTCGGCCAGGTCCTTGACATCTGTGAAGCCCGCGAACTTCGCGTTGGGGCGCTCGGCGCGCATCGCGTCGTGCACCAACGCCTTCACCACAAGGATCCCAGCCGCCGACGTCGGCCCCTCGGCACCCCCCGTCTTGCGGAAGGCGTCGGCCATGGCGAGCGTCCAGGCCTCGGCGGCGGCCTTGGCAGCGGCATAGGCGGCGTTGCCCGCAGTGGGCTTGGTCGCACCCGCGGCGCTGATCAAGACGTACCGGCCGCGGTCACTGCGCTGGAGCGCGTCGAAGAAGGCCAGGGAGGTGTGCTGCACGGTGCGGATGAGCAGCAGGTCCAGGAAGTCCCAGTCGTCGAGGCTGGTCTTGGTGAAGGTCTCGCTGCCGCGCCAGCCTCCGACGAGGTGCACCAGCCCGTCGACACGCCCGAAGTCCTTCTCGATGTGGGAAGCCCAGTCGCGCGTGGACTTCAGGTCGAGCAGGTCGACCGTGTCCCCGATGACGGTGGCACCGCCGTGCGCGTAACGGGCCGCGTCCACGGCTTCCGCAAGGCGCTCGGGGTCGTTGTCCGAACCGACGACGGTCGCCCCGGCCTCCGCCAGCCGCTGCAGCGCCGCCCGGCCGGCGGGTCCGCCCGCGCCGGCCACCGCGATCACCGCACCGCTCAGTGCTCCGTTCCCGTTCCGCATGGTCCTCGCCTCCCGAGCAGCATCCGCTGCATCACCCGTACGCACTGCGCGAGCGCTCACGCGGCTGCCTGCTCGGCGGTGTCCGCGATGATGCCCTTGGTGGAGGCGATCACGTTCTTCAGCTTCTTCTGGAGCGCCTCATAGAACATGCTCAGCGGAAACTCGTCCGGAAGCACGTCGTCCACGAGCTTACGCGGCGGCAGCGTCAGGTCCAGGGCGTCCGGGCCCTTGGCCCAGCGGGACGCCGGGTGCGGGGCGAGATAGGTGGAGACCAGCTCGTACGCCTTGAGCCAGTGCACGAGCTTGGGGCGGTCGATGCCCTCCCGGTACAGAGTCTCGATCTCGCCGCACAGCTCGTTGGTGATCCGCGGAGCGCGCTGCCAGTCGATGAAGAGCTTGTTGTCGGTCCAGCGGACGACGTCGTGCCTGTGCAGGTAGGCGAAGAGCAGCTGGCCGCCGAGGCCGTCGTAGTTGCGCACGCGCTCGCCGGTGACCGGGAAGCGGAACATGCGGTCGAAGAGCACCGCGTACTGCACGTCACGGCCCTGCGGGAAGCCGTCGGCCTCCAGCTTGACCGCCTCCTTGAAGGCGGTGAGGTCGCAGCGCAGCTCCTCGAGGCCGTACATCCAGAACGGCTGGCGCTGCTTGATCATGAACGGGTCGAACGGCAGGTCGCCATGGCTGTGCGTACGGTCGTGCACCATGTCCCACAGCACGAACGCCTGCTGGCAACGGTCCTGGTCGTGCACCATCGCCGCGATGTCCTCGGGCAGCTCGAGGCCCAGAATGTCCACAGCCGCCGCAGTGACCCGGCGGAAGCGCGCGGCCTCGCGGTCGCAGAAGATGCCGCCCCACGAGAAGCGCTCGGGCGCCTCGCGCACGGCGATGGTCTCGGGGAAGAGGACAGCCGAGTTGGTGTCGTAGCCCGCCGTGAAGTCCTCGAAGGTGATGCCGCAGAACAGCGGGTTGTCGTAGCGAGTGGCCTCCAGATCGGCGAGCCAGTCCGGCCAGACCATGCGCAGCACGACTGCTTCCAGGTTGCGGTCCGGGTTGCCGTTCTGTGTGTACATCGGGAAGACGACCAGGTGCTGAAGGCCGTCCCGGCGGTCCCGGGCGGGCTGGAAGGCCAGCAGCGAGTCCAGGAAGTCGGGCACCGGGAAGCCTTCTTCGGCCCACCGGCGCAGGTCCTTCACGAGCGCCTCGTGGTAGGCGGAGTCGTGCGGCAGCAGCGGGGAGAGCTCCGCGACGGCGTCCGCCACGCGGCCCACGGCGCGCTCGGCCTCCGTGACGGTCGGCGCGTCGTCCGCCGCGAAGTCGATCGAGCCGTCCTTGGACTGCCATGGCCGGATCTGCTCCACGGCGCCCTTGAGCACGGGCCAAGCCGGGTGATCCACAACCCTGCTCACCGGAGCGACCCGCTCCTCGTGACCCACCTGCACAAGAATTTCCGTCATGACCCGACCTCCACGGGAGAACCTCGCGTAAGGACACCGTATGCATACAAGCTTTCTTCCAGCAACTAGACGATCGGGAAATTATTCTGCCTTCCCCCGCCTTCACCGCTCTTTTTCCTGTCGGCCATCATGGAGGCGGTGAGTTCGGCCATGCCCCACCGGGCCGCCCGACCGCGGCGGGGAACGCCTCCCGGGCGCCCCGCGGACCACCCGTTCCCGGTGGCGAGGGGCCGACGGGGATCGCCGAGCGACAGGGAAGGGACGGGCGACGATCGGCCATGCGCGGGGGACGCGCATGCGTCAACATCCGCGTGACGCGCCCACCCAGGAGTGACACGCGGCCGGGAGTTCGCTCAGGATTCACGCCGTGCCCGGCACCCATCGACCCGCGTACGAGCGGGTTCAGCACGGAGCCGTACCACTAGGCTGCGGCCGTGCCGCGCCGGTCACGGGAACGCCGCGCGGCAGCCGAGCCGCCGTCGACGGAAGCGAGTTGAACCTTGAACTTCCTCACCATCGGTCATCGCGGAGTCATGGGCGTCGAGCCCGAGAACACCCTCAGGTCGTTCCTCGCCGCCGAGCGCGCAGGCCTCGACCTGATCGAACTCGATCTGCATCTGAGCAAGGACGGCGCCCTCGTGGTCATGCACGACGCCGAAGTGGACCGCACCACCGACGGCACGGGGCCGATCGCCGAGAAGACCCTCGCCGAACTGCGCGCACTGGACGCTGGTCGCGGGGAACGCGTCCCCGTCTTCGAGGAAGTCCTCGACGCGGTCAAGACGCCGCTCCAGGCGGAGATCAAGGACGTGGCGGCGGCGCGGGCACTGGCCGAGGTGATGCACCGCCGGGACCTGGTCGACCGGGTCGAGGTGTCGTCGTTCCACGACGAGGCGGTCGCGGAGATCGCCCGGCTCGTACCCGGCGTGCGCACCGCGCTGATCGCCGACCGTTACGGTACCGACGTCGTGGAGCGCGCCGTCGAGGCCGGCGCCGCCACGGTCTGCCTCGACATCCGCCGCCTGACCCTGGAGGTCGTCGAACACGCACGCAAGGCCGACCTCAAGATCATCGGCTGGGTCGTGAACACGCTCGACCACCTTCGGCTGGTCCGCGCCCTGGAACTGGACGGCGCGACGACCGATTACCCGGAGATCAAGCGCACCGGCCGGTTCACCGCGTGAACATCACCGGTCGGCCGGGCCACGTTCCGAACGCCGCTCCCGGAGTCAGACCAGCGGCTTGACCAACAGTTCGAACTGCAGGTCGTCGCGCTGCGGGATACCGAAGCGCTCATCGCCGTACGGGAAGGGACTCATCTGTCGCGTACGGCGGTACCCGCGCCGCTCGTACCAGGCGATGAGATCCTCCCGGACGGAGATCACGGTCATCTGCATCTGCGCGACGCCCCAGTCCGCCCGGGCCGTGCGCTCGGCCTCGGCGATGACCGCCTTGCCCAGACCCGCGCCCTGGATCGTGGGGCTGACCGCGAACATGCCGAAGTAGGCGCTGTCGCCACGGTGTTCGAGCTGGCAGCAGGCGACGACCGTACCGTCGCGCTCGACGGTGAGCAGCCGGCTGTCGGGCGACTTGACGACCTCGAGCACGCCTTCGGGGTCGGTGCGCTGCCCTTCCAGGATGTCGGCCTCCGTGGTCCAGCCGGCCCGGCTGGAGTCACCGCGGTAGGCCGACTCGATCAGTGCGACCAGCGCGTCGACGTCCGCCTCGGTGGCGTCGCGGTAGGTCAGGCCGGTCGTGGCGAGGGCGACGCTGTCCATGGGCTGTCTCTCCGATTCCGTGGCGCGGCGTGGGCACCGACGAGGGTAACCCTCCCGCTACGCTCGGGATGCATGGTCCACGTTCTGAGCAGTCGCATCCTCCTGCGCCCCACCGATCCGGACCGCTCCCGCGCCTTCTACGGCGAGAAACTCGGACTTCCGGTCTACCGGGAGTTCGGCACGGGACCGGAGCGCGGGGTGGTGTACTTCCTCGGCGGAGGCTTCCTGGAGGTGGCGGGACGTGGTGAGGTCTCTCCCTCCCCCGCGCTGAAACTCTGGCTGCAGGTGCCGGACGTGGCCGCCGCGCACCGGGAGCTGGCCGAGGCCGGTGTCGGCATCGTCCGGCCGCCCGTCAAGGAGCCGTGGGGCCTGGTCGAGATGTGGATCGAGGACCCCGACGGCACGGAGATCGTGCTCGTGGAGATCCCGGCCGACCATCCCCTGCGGTACCGCCCGGGGCTCTGATGCCGTCCGGCACGGTGCGGGCATAGCCTGCTGGGGGACACTCGCGAGCCGGGAGGCGGCCATGAAGCTCGAGAAACCGGTGACCGGCGGGCCGTGCTGGACGGAGCTCGGCACCAGCGACCTGGAGGCGGCCAAGCGGTTCTACGCGGACCTGTTCGGCTGGCGCCCGGAGACCGATCCCCGCCAGGAGGCCGGCGGATACACGCTCGCGTGTCTCGGCGACGCTCCGGTCGCCGCCCTTTCGCCGCTGTACCAGGAGTCGCAGCCGGTCGCCTGGAACGTGTCGTTCGCGGTGGCCGACGCGGACGTGGCGGCCGAGGCGGTGCGGGCGGCCGGCGGCACGTTGGTCCTCGGTCCGATGGACGTGTTCGACGCGGGCCGCTTCGCGGTGGCGTTCGACCCGGGCGGCGCGGCCTTCCAGATGTGGCAGCCGCGCGTGTTCCCCGGCGCGGGTCTGTTCAACGCGCCGGGCTCGCTCGGCTGGGTCGAACTGCTCACGCGGGAGCCGGAAAGGGTCACCGACTTCTACACGACCGTCTTCGGCTGGACGGTGAACGCCTCCGAGGACTACACGCAGTGGGGGATCGACGGCGCCGACTTCGGCGGCATGCCGACGACGGGCGACCGTTTCCCGCCCGGGGTGCCGCCGCACTGGCTGCCGTACTTCGCTGTCGAGGACGTGGACGCCGCGACGTCCGCCGCGACGCGGGCGGGCGCGAGCGTCCTGACGGAGCCGGCATCGGTCCCGGACGGCCCACGCATCGCGGTCCTCAAGGACCCGCAGGGCGCGGCGTTCGGCATCCACACGGCGGGTCAGGAGGGCTGACCGCGCGACGGCGCACCGGCCGGCTGCGGTCTCGAGGTCACCGAGGCGGGATCAGGCGCGCGACGCGCCGAGTCTGCCCTCCAACTGGACCAGCAGTTCACCGAGCAGCGCGGCCAGTTCGCGCTGTCCGTCGTCGTCGAGGCCGGGCAGGACGGCCGTCTCGTAGGACAGTTGTTCGGGCAGGATGCCGTCGACGAGGTCGCGGCCGGTGTCGGTGAGGCGGACGTGGGCGACACGGCGGTCCCGGTCGTCGCCACGGCGTTCGACCAGGCCGCGTTCGGTCAGCTGCTTGAGGCGCTTGGTCACGGCGGCCCCGGAGGAGAAGGTCTCGCGGGCGAGCTCACCCGGCGTCAGCTCGTGCCCCGTGCGGCGCAGTGTGCCACGGTTCCTGCGCTCCCCCTCGTACCCCTGTGCGCTCGCTTGCGCACCGTCGGTGACGGGAATGCCCCCTGCGACCGTCCGAGAGGTCGAGCGGGAGGTGCGCCGTGCACGGACCGGCTTCGCCCGGCTGGCTGCTCGTCGCACTGTGCGCGGCGACCGGGGCCTACTGTCTGCTGCGTATGCGCAGTGCCGTCGAGGAGCAGCGCCGGGCCGCGGGCGGCGAGGCGCTGATGGGGTTCGGGATGGCGGTGATGGCGGTGCCCGCGGTGGTCGTCACTCCGCCGCGCTGGGCCTGGATCGTCTATGTGGTGGTCTTCGGCGGCGCGGCCGTGCGGGCGCTGTGGACGGTCCGCAGGAACGCCCACCATCTGCATCATCTGGTGGGGACGTTCGCCATGGTCTACATGGCGGCCGCAATGGCCACAGCTCCCGGGCACCACGTTCACGCCGGTCACGGCGGCATCGCACCGCTCACCGGCGTGCTCCTGTTCTATTTCGCGGGGTACGTGCTGTGGTCCGGGATGCGGCTGGTGCCGGTCACCGCGGTGGCCACCGCCGGGGGCGCGCGCTCCGTCGGCTGGGGCGACCGGCCGGAGTTGGCGCGCGCGTGCCGTCTGTCCATGGCCCTGGCCATGGTGGCGATGCTCCTCACCCTCTGACCCACGGCACACACGCATGCTCCGGCACCGGACGCACCCCACCGGGGCAGTACCGCCGCCGAGGCATACCGGCGTTCGGCCGGCCCGCGGCAAACCGTGGCGTACGTCACTTTGCCGCGACAGTACGTATCCCGTCGTGACACCCGGCTCATAGGCTTCGCCCCATGATGGTCCCCGCGGCACTGCTGCTGCTCGGCGCCCTGACCGCCGTTCTTGCTCCGCGGCTGCTCGCCCGGGCGGACTGGCCGGACCGAGAACCGGTGGTCGCCCTGTGGGTGTGGCAGTGCGTGGTGGCGGCGGTGCTGGTGTGCTGCGCACTGTCGATGACGCTGAGCGCGGCCGCCGCCTGGACGGCCGTGCGGGGCCATGTGTTCGCCCCGGCGCCGCACGCGGTCGTGGATGCCTACGCGCTGGGCACCGGGAGCGCGTGGGCGGCCACCACCGCCGTGGCCCTGGCCTGCGGCGGGGCGTGGACCGCGGCCATGCTGGTCCGGGAGATCGCCCGCGCGCGGGCGCGACGTCGACAGAGCCGGGCCGAACTGCTGGTCCGGGCACCGCTGTTGCCCGGCGAGGAACCCGACAGCGACCGGCTGGTGGTCCTCGAGGGAGAACGCCCGGACGCCCGGTGGCTGCCCGGGGCCACGCCCAGACTGGTCGTCACCACGGCCGCGTTGCGCCGGCTGAAGGGCAAGCAACTGGACGCCGTGCTCGCTCACGAACAGGGGCACGCGCGGGCCCGGCACGACTGGCTGCTGCACTCATCGGCCGCGCTGGCCAACGGGTTTCCCCAGGTGCCGGTCTTCGCCGCGTTCCGCGACGAGATGCACCGGCTGGTCGAACTCGCCGCCGACGACATGGCCTCCCGCCGCCACGGCCGACTCACGACCGCTCTCGCGCTGGTGGAACTCAATGAGGACCGGGGTGTGTTCGGGCCGTGCCCGACCCCCCAGGCCCATGTGCCGCACCGAGTCCACCGCCTCCTCACTCCCCCGGACCGGCTGCCGCCCGCCCACCGGCTGCGGCTGACGGCGACCGCGGCGCTCGTCCCCGTGATCCCGGTGCTGGTGGCCTTCGTACCGGGGCTGCGGGCACTGGGATAGCCGTTGCGCGGTTGACCCGGCACCCCACACTTCGGCGAGGATCACGGTATGCACCTTGCGCCCGTCAAGTCGCCGGCCCACCGGTCGAGCCCACGGGCCGCAGCACTCTCCGCTGCGGCCCTGGCCGTCACGTCGCTGACGCTTCTGCTGCTGGTCGCCCTCTCCTGGCAACCGCTGATGGCGCTGGACGACGGCACCACGCGCACCATGCAGCGCTGGGCGGTCGGCCACCGCGGGACCACCCATGCCTTCCGCATCCTGACGGACTGGGTCTGGGGCCCGGCGACCATGCGCATCCTGTGCGCCGCCGCGGTCCTCTGGCTGCTGTGGCGGCGCCGGGCCTGGCAGCTCGCCCTGTGGGTGGCCATGGCCTGTGCGCTGGGCGCGCTCGTGCAGAACTCCCTCAAGGCGCTGGTGGGCCGGGCGCGCCCCGTGTGGCCCGACCCTGTGGACTCCGCCCACGGATCGGCCTTTCCGTCCGGTCATGCGATGACGGCGACGGTGGTGTGCGGCCTGCTGCTGTGGATCCTGCACCGGTGCGGCGCGCGAGGCGTGCCGTGGCATACGGCGTGGGCGGCCGCGGTGGTCTCCGTCGTGGGAGTGGGGCTGACCCGGGTCTGGCTGGGCGTGCACTGGCCGTCGGACGTGGCCGGCGGCTGGCTGCTCGGGGCTCTGCTGGTCGTGATCGCGGTGGCGTCGTACGAGCGGTGGGGCGCGTATGAGGAAGATCCTGAAGAGCCTGTGCCACGGACGGGCCGGGCTTGACCGTGCAGGGCTCGTCGCGAAAGATCGCACCCATGGCGATCAAAGGTGTGCTCTTCGATTTCTCCGGCACCCTCTTCCGCATCGAGTCGACGGAGTCGTGGCTGCGCGCGGTGCTGGCCGAAGCCGATGTGACGCTTTCCGAGGCGGAGCTCGTGCGCACGGCCGAGCAGTTGGAGGCGGCGGGCGCGCTGGCCGGAGGCGCCCTCCCCGAGGATCCTCTGCCGGACGACCTCGCCGCGCTCTGGGCCGTCCGGGACTGCAGTGCCGAGGCGCACCGGGCGGCCTACACCGCCCTCTCCCGCCGGGTGCCGCTGCCGGCCGCGAGGCTGCACGACGCGCTGTACGACCGCCATATGACGCCTGCGGCCTGGCGGCCCTACCCCGACACGGCCGAGGTGCTGGGCGCACTGCGCGAGCGCGGGGTGGCAGTCGGCGTGGTCAGCAACATCGGCTGGGACCTGCGGCCGGTCTTCCGCGCGCACGGCGTCGACCCGTACGTGGACGCATACGTGCTGTCGTACGAACACGGCGTGCAGAAGCCCGACACCCGTCTGTTCGCCATGGCCTGCGACGCACTCGGCGTCGCTCCGCAGGACACGCTCATGGTCGGCGACAGCCGCCCCGCGGACGGTGGCGCGGCGGACCTGGGCTGCGCGGTGCACTTCGTCGACCACCGCCCGGTGGCCGAACGACCGGACGCGCTCCGTCCGGTGCTCGGCCTGATCGGCTGAGGCGGGGCGCCTGCCTCCTCAGCCCTCGTAACCCTCGACCTGCGACGCCGGCCGGACGCGAGCGTCGTCCGGGTTCTCGCCGAACTCGGCCTTCGCGCGGCGCTGGCGCAGCAGGTCCCAGCACTGGTCCAGCGCGCGTTCGAGCTCGGCGAGCCGTTCGTGCTCGGTCACGCTGTCGATCCGGCCGGACGACACCGCTTCACGCAGGCCGCGCTCCTCGTCCACCATCGCCGTGATCCTGGCCAGGATCTGCTCTTCAACCATGTGCGTTACGCCTCCTCGGGACTCGTGCCCACTGTAGGGACGGTTCAGTGGCTCTGCGACACCTGGGTCGACGGCCTCGGCGCGCGCGGACGGCCGTGCAGGGCGGCGCGCAGCGGTGGTCCCAGGATCCGCCGGACGTCCGCTGCGTCCAGCGCGGCGACGGGGCCCAGCGGATTCAGATAGCGCGTGAAGATCAGACCACCGATCACCGCGACCGCGGCCGTGGCACGTTCTTCGGCACCCCGGCCGCCGAGATGATCGGCGATCCGGCCGAGGACCTCGCGCTCGAGGAACTCGCGGAACACCCGCATCACGTCCTCGTCCCGCAGTGCCGTTCCGTCCACCGTCGAGAACCCGGCGCCGGACGGGTCCTCCCACAGTGCGGTGACGGCGTCCAGAAGACGGTCGGCAAGTCCCGCCGGATCGCCGTTCAGGGCATCGACGATCGCGTGCGACCGGCCGCAGCGCAAATTCATCGACTCACCGAACAGACCCTGCTTCGAACCGAAGTGGTAACCGATGAGCGCCACATCGACATCGGCCTCGGCGGCGACCGCGCGCAGCGTCGTGCCCTGGTAGCCGCGCTCCAGGAACAGGTGCCGGGCGGCGTGGGCGATGCGGGCCTTCGTGGCGGGGCGGCCCGGTGGACGGCCGCGCGTTTTATTCATCAGCGTTGAATATTCCGGTCTCCGAGCGCGAGTGTCAAGGCACGAACGGACCATCGGCGCGAGGAGACACGTCATGCACATCATCGTTTTCGGAGCGGGCGGACCCACCGGGCATGAACTGGTGGCCCAGGCGCTGGCGGACGGCAACGAGGTGACGGCGGTGACCCGCCGACCGCACCTGACGGCCCCACACGCGGGCCTGACCGTGGCCGACGCCGATGCCACCGACCCGGACGCGGTCGACGCCGTGCTCGAGGGCGCCGACGCGGTGCTCTCCGCGCTGGGGGTCCGGCCGGGCCGGGCACCGGTGACGCTCTATTCGAGGGCGGCGCGCACCATCACCGACGCGATGGGGCGCCACGGTGTGAAGCGGTTGGTCGCGATCAGTTCCAGTGTCCTGGACCCGGCCTGGCGGCCAAGTGGAGCCTTCTTCTTCAACCATGTGCTGGACCCCTATGTGAACCGGGTGATCGCCCGAACCGCGCACGACGACATGCGCCGCATGGAGGCCGTGCTGCGGCAGAGCCCGCTGGACTGGACGGTCGCCCGCCCGTCCGGACTCTTCGACCATCCGGAGCCGACCCGCTACGTGGTCGCGCAGGACAGTGCGGACGGCGTGTTCACGGCGCGAGCCGACCTCGCGGCGGCCATGCTGCGCGAAGCGGTGGACGGGCGGTTCGTGCGCGGGGCGATGGGTGTCGTCACGAGGGACGTGAAGCCGAGCGTGCCGCGGATGATCTGGCGCGAGGCCATACGCAAGCGGTGACATCGGCGCCGCCCTGGACCATCCCCCGCGTGGCCCAGGGCGGACGCCATTCCCGGACCCACCCGACGGGAACGGGTCACGGACGCGCTGAGTATAGTTGGCTGACAGCCAGTCAACGCAGGAGTCCAGGATGTCGCCGCGCAGCGCCTCGGTCAATGAAGAATTGCGGAGACGTTCCCGCGAGCGGCTTCTGCAGGCCGCGATCGAACTGGTCGGCGAGCGTGGCTACGACGCAACGACCCTGGGCGACATCGCCGACCGTGCGGGTTCCGCACGGGGGCTGGTGTCGTACTACTTTCCGGGCAAGCGACAACTCCTGCAGTCGGCCGTACACCGGGTGATGCACCGCACCCTGGAGGAGGGGCTGGAGCGCGAGCCGCACACCGAGGACGGCCGCGAGAGGATGGCGCGGGCCATCGACGCGATCCTCGGCCTCACCGTGCACCACCCTGTGCTGATGCGCCAGCACATGGCGGCGATTCTGCACGCCGAGGGGTTCGTGCAGTGCCCCGAGCAGCAGCGGTTGGCGGAGTTGCTGCGGGACACCGTCACCCGGCACGGCTCGAAGGACACCGACGCCGACTATCCGATGCTGCGTGCACTGCTGATGGGCGCGGTCTACGCGGCGCTGGTGCCGGGGGTTCCCATGTCGCTGCCGGTACTGCGGGCTGAGTTGTTCCAACGGTACGGCCTCGACTGGGAGATGGGCGCACCACCGGATCCCGAAGGGCCTGACGAGCCGTACGACACCGATCTGTCGAGGTTCTTCGCAACGGAGAGCCGCCACCCGGAGAAGAACGACCGCTCGAAGTAACAGACCGGGCATGAACGTTCCTTTACACCGACGGGCAAGGTGCTCCTCAGTAGCGTGCATGACGCGGCGTCAGGAACCCGGCGTCCCGCGCCCCGGCGATCAGCTTGAGGGATCTGCGGCGACTGCGCCCCGTCGCGCGCATCACCGCGCACACCGGGTCGACGCCCTCCCGTTGGGCAGCCAGGTATTCCTCGGCGACGAGGCGCAACCCGTCGATGCCGCGCGGCGCCGCGGCCCGGTCGCAGCACTGCGGTGACTCGGCGGGTTCGTCCGCCTGGTCGGGCACGATGCCGCAGGCCTGCAGCAGCGGCTCCTCGATCCAGTCGACGACCGCCGCCAGATCGTCGAGCGTCAGCGGCGGCTGGGCCCGCACCTCTTCGATCCCCACACGCCCGCCGGCCGCCACGGCGAGCACGTCGACCATCCCACCGTCGGGCAGGTCGAGCCGCACGGCGAACCACGTCGTGACGTTTCCGTGCTCCCGCACTTCCCACGCGGGCCATACGGACACCGCCCCATCCGATCGGAAGTGATCGGAAAATTCCTGAAAGGACACTTCGAGCACACAACGCAACGTAAGCGCGTCATCACATACGATGCGAAAGCCACGCACGGCAGGAGCGCGCACCGTACCCCGTCGGCCCAGCGCAGCACCTGCTCGCCCTCTCCCCTCGTGCCGTGCGCGGTGCCATGCTGGAGCCACCAGCGATCTCCTCAGCGAGGGAGTTCCGCCGTGCTGCATATCGCCGTCGTCGGCTCCGGGCCGAGCGGGGTCTACACCGCCCAGGGCCTTGTCCAGCAGGACCCACAAGTGCGCGTCGACGTCCTGGACCGGCTGCCGTGCCCGTACGGTCTCGTGCGGTACGGGGTGGCACCGGACCACGAGAAGATCAAGTCGCTGCAGAACAACCTGCGCACGGTCATGGAGCACGAACGGGTCAGATTCCTCGGCGGCGTCCAGGTCGGAGCGGGCGGGATCCCTCCGGCACAGCTGCGCGAGCTGTACCACGCGGTGGTCTACTGCATCGGCGCCGCGACCGACCGGCATCTCGGCATCCCGGGTGAGGAACTCCCCGGCAGCTGGTCGGCGACCGACTTCGTGTCCTGGTACAGCGCGCACCCGGACTCCGTCGCGGACGGTTTCGTGCTCGGGGCACGCACGGCGGTGGTCATCGGCGTCGGGAACGTCGCGGTCGACGTGACCCGGATGCTGGCCCGGGGAGTGGCGGAGCTGAGCCCCACCGACATGCCGCAGGCGGCGCTGGCCGCACTGGGCGACAGCAAGGTGGCCGAGGTCCACATGGTCGGGCGGCGCGGCCCCTCGCAGGCCCGCTTCACCACCAAGGAACTGCGTGAACTCGGCTCCCTGCCCGACACCGAGGTGGTCGTGGACGAGGCCGAGCTGGCGATCGACCCGGCATACGTCGACCCCACCGAGCTGCCGGCCGCCCAGCGCCGCAATGTCGAGGTGCTGCGCGGCTGGGCCGCCGCACCGCCACGGGGCGCGCCGCGCCGGATCCGGCTGCGCTTCTTCCTGCGCCCGGTCGAACTGCTTGCCGACGGCGGCCGGGTGGGCGCCGTGCGCTTCGAGCGGACGGCACCCGACGGGCACGGGGGCGTCACGGGCAGCGGGCGGTACGAGGACATCGAGGCCCAGCTGGTGCTGCGCTCGGTCGGCTACCGCGGCGTGCCGCTGGAGGGACTGCCATTCGAGACGGCGACAGGCACAGTGCCGCATCGGGCGGGACGCGTGCTACGTGACGGGGCGGTCTCCCCGGGCGAGTACGTGGCCGGATGGATCAAGCGGGGCCCGACGGGCGTCATCGGAACCAACCGGCCGTGCGCGAAGGAGACGGTGACATCGCTGCTCGAGGACCTCCCCGGTCTCATCGGGCGGGAGGTTCCCGAGGACGCCCTGCCGGCCCTGAAGGCGCAGGGGCTCGCCCCCGTCGAATGGACGGGGTGGCTGGCGATCGAGCGGGCCGAGGCGGAGCTGGGGGCGTCGCTGGGCCGCTCGGTGGTGAAGCTCCCGGACTGGCAGTCGCTCATGGCCGCAGCGCGCGCAGACGCGCGCTGAAGAGGCGATACACAACGGCAACCACCGCGACATCAGCGGCCTGTTCAAGCGGCCTACGGTCTCGCCCCGACAAGCGCCGGGAAGAGATCTGGATGTGCGGTCGGCGCACGCCCCCCTCGCTGCCCGGCACGCGGCCGCACCTTCGCGGCGGGCCTGCCGCCCAGGTGAGGGCCGTGCGCCTTTGCCCGGGTGCGTCGGCGCCGCACCGGAGCGTCCGAGCTGCGAGGCGCACTCCGCGCCACGTATGAGCGCGCGTGCAGGAGCTTGCCCTTGCCGCTCCGTTCCCCAGCACCATTGCCGCCCACGAGCCTGCGAACAGGGTTCCAGGCTCAGGTCACACTGGCGGATCCCCGGCACCTGCCGCAGCGGAACGCGCTCATTGAGTCGGCCGTACGTGCCCTGGACGCCCTCGCGGCACCCGAGGCGACACCCGTACAGCGCGGACTGCTGGACGGAGAGTGCTCGGTGGCGGCGGCCGCTGCACTGTGGTCGGCCGAAGGGGACGCGGAAGCCGTACTGTCCGTGCTGGGCGGGGAGTTGGCCGCACCGCGCCGGCATCGAGCACGGTCCGGCGGATACGGCAGCCATGACGTTCTGGAGAACGAACGGCTGCTGGGCGCCTGCCGCGAGGCACGCTGCGTGCCGGTACGACCCGCAGCGCAAGGGGCGGGCCCCGTCCGGCCCGGGATCCTCCGATTCCGTGCACCGGCGGCGGCCTCGCCCCGGCGGCCGGATCAGCCCGTCTTCCGCCCCCATGTCGACCCGAACCGCGCCCAGGCCTCGTCCCACTGCGCCATGCGCCGCCGTTCCAGACGATCGCGGGCGATGCGCCCGCCCAGCAAGGGGACCGCCGCCATGCCGGCGCCCGTCATCACGCCGACCATGGCCGCACGCAGATGCGCCTCGGACGCCGTAGATGGCTGTGTCACCAACGTGCCGTCCCAGTCCGTCCACAGGGTGACGGCGGTACCCGTCGGGCTTCCGGCGGCCGCGCGCGCCTGGCCGGCATGGGACACACCGTCCGTTCCCGTCCAGCGCACGTTCGCCCACACCCGTCCCGCCCCGGACCCGCTCGCGGGGGTCGCCCCAGGCGCGTCCTGGGTGAGCAGAGCCACGACCGGGCGCCACTCGGCCCGTTCCCGGGCCAGACCGCCCTCCACCGAGTGTGTCGCCGCAAGCCCCGTCAGCACTCCCCCGACAACGGTCCCCAACCATGCGGCCGACACGATCCAGGCCTCCAGCACATCGCTGCGGCGCCGCAGCGGATTGCGCCGCCACCGCCACAACCACACCCCCGGACCGCCAAACGCCGTCATCGATCGCAGCCGCCTCATCGATGGCATCCTCCTCACGCACGCACGGACACCCCCGATCGCCCTCCCATACGCGTGCGGGGCCCCCGGTGCTCAGCCGACGTCCGCCGCCACACAGCGTGTCGGCGGTCCGCGACACCCGGTACCGGAACGCGGCGGTCGGCCGCGCGCCCCGGGCACAAGTCGCTCCGCGTCTCGGCAACACGGCTGCTGACCTGCGAAGACAAGCGGTCCCGGGGTGACTGTCACTGCCGGGGTGCAGACTGGCCCGTGTCTGGAACACCGGCGTTTCGGAGGTGGTCGGCATGGCCGACGTAGTACTCACCGTGGGCACACGCAAGGGACTCTTCATCGGGCGACGACGGGGCGGCGCCTGGGAGTTCGACGAGAGTCCGTACTTCAATGCACAAGCCGTCTATTCGGTCGCCATCGACACCCGGGGCAACGCCCCGCGGCTGCTGGCCGGAGGGGACAGCTCCCACTGGGGACCGTCCGTCTTCCACTCCGACGACCTGGGCCGCACCTGGACCGAGCCGACGCAGCCCGCCATCAAGTTCCCCAAGGACACCGGCGCTTCGCTGGAGCGGGTCTGGCAGCTGCACCCGGCGGCCGCCGAGCCGGACGTGGTGTATGCGGGCACCGAACCGGCCGCGCTGTACCGCTCCGAGGACCGGGGCGAGAGCTTCGCCCTGGTGCGCCCCCTGTGGGAGCACCCGACGCGCGACAAATGGGTGCCGGGCGGCGGCGGCGAGGGCCTGCACACCGTGGTCACCGACCGGCGGGACCCGAAGGCGCTGACGGTCGCCGTGTCGACGGCCGGGGTGTTCCGCAGCCGGGACGGGGGCGCGAGCTGGAAGCCGTCCAACTCCGGTGTCTCCGCGGCGTTCCTGCCCGACCCGAATCCGGAGTTCGGCCAGTGCGTGCACAAGGTCGCACAGGACGCCGTGACCCCGGACCGGTTGTATCTGCAGAACCACTGGGGGGTGTACAGAAGCGACGACGGGGGTGCGCACTGGAAGGACATCGGCGCGGGCCTGCCGTCGACGTTCGGGTTCGCCGCGGCCGCCCATCCGCACCGCGCCGACACGGCGTACGTCTTTCCCATCAACGCCGACGCGGACCGCGTCCCGGCCGGGCGCCGGTGCCGGGTCTTCCGCACGACGGACGCGGGCAAGAACTGGGAACCGCTGTCCGCGGGACTGCCGGACAACGACCACTACGGCACGGTGCTGCGCGACGCCCTGTGCACGGACGACGCGGACCCGGCGGGCATCTACTTCGGCAATCGCAACGGTGAGTTGTACGCGTCGGCCGACGACGGGGACACCTGGCAGCAGTTGGCGTCGCACCTGCCGGATGTGCTGTGTGTACGGGCGGCGGTGATCGCCTGATCCGACGGCGGCTACGCGGACGACCTCCGTAGGCGGGAACACGGCCCGGTCCGAGAGGGAACGACACATGGTCATGAACGTCCGTGTCGGCTCCCGTTCGTCGACCACGCGGTCATTCCCGGTCGCCCTCGGGCCACCGGTTGATCGCGGCCGTGTGCCCGGCAGTAGGGTGACACCCGTGGCACCACGACCGTTGAATGAGATCGTCGAACCCGGCTGGGCAAAGGCCCTCGAGCCCGTCGCCGGACGGGTCGCAGAGATGGGGGACTTCCTCCGCGCGGAGATCGCCGCTGGGCGCACCTACCTCCCTGCGGGTCCCCATGTCCTGCGCGCCTTTCAGCAGCCCTTCGACGAGGTCCGCGTCCTGATCGTCGGACAGGATCCGTATCCCACACCAGGGCACGCGGTGGGCCTGTCGTTCTCGGTCGCTCCGGAGGTGCGGCCGCTGCCGGGCAGCCTGATCAACATCTTCCGGGAGCTGAACACCGACCTGGGCCTGCCCCAGCCGTCCAACGGCGATCTCACGCCGTGGACCCAGCAGGGCGTGCTGTTGCTCAACAGGGCGCTCACCACGGCCCCGCGCAATCCCACGGCGCACCGGGGCAAGGGCTGGGAGGAGGTCACCGAGCAGGCGATTCGAGCGCTGGCCGCGCGCGGAAAGCCGCTGGTGTCCATCCTGTGGGGGCGTGACGCGCGCGATCTGCGACCGCTGCTGGGCGGTCTGCCGTCGATCGAGTCGGCGCACCCGTCCCCGAGGTCGGCGGACCGGGGCTTCTTCGGTTCACGCCCGTTCAGCCGGGCCAACGACCTGCTGATCCGGCAGGGCGGGCAGCCGGTGGACTGGCGCCTGCCGTGACGCCTTCGGGCCCCGTGGACGACCCGGCGGTCGGCGCACGGGCCCGGCACCGAAGGGCACCCTCGCTGCAGGCGCCGAAGGGTGAGACGTGTGCGTCGCCCTGGCGTCACATGGCGGACCGGCCACGGCTGCCACAGCTCCGCTCGTCTCGCGGGAGCCGGACCGTACCCGTCCACGCGGCAGCACCGCCGGGCATCTGCCGGAGCAACTCCCGTCGGCGCCAAGGCGGTTGAGGATCACTTCCGACGGCACCGAGGTGGAGACCGGCACGATCGGGGCGGTCGGTCCGGCCCCCGGACGATCCGGCCTCGTCCCGGCGGAAGGCGACCCGCTCCACGGGGTGGCGTAGGGATCGCACGCGCACCCATGCACAACGGACTCGAACTTCCGTACGACGAATGACCACTTTCCGTCGCTACCGACAACCATGGCTGATTGCCCTTGCCCGGGCAGGGAAGTTGTACCGGATGCAAGGAGGAGAAGTCACGCCGTATCGATCACTACTCATCCGTACGTAACTCATCAGACAAAAGCGGACGGAAACCGCTCACCTGCACCCTCCCCGAACAGGGGAGCCCACAAAGTGAGTAGCATGCGGCGCCATGAGCTCCCCCACTGGCCCCGCATCCGGCCTGCCTGTACGAATGCCGCGACCCCGCCAGCCGGGTCGGCACCGCCGCCCGGAACCGCTGGCGGCTCCCGAGGGCGCGCCCGCGCTCGTCCTCGCGGTGCCCGGCACGCCCAGCGCCGCCACGCGCAGCCTCGCCGAGGAGGTCGTGAGCATCGCGCGTTCCGAGCTGCCCGGTCTCGACGCCCGCATCGGCTACCTGGACGGGGACGACTCCGAGTTCCCCACGCTGCAGTCCGTCCTCACGCAGACCGCGGAGGAGCGCACCGCTCGTTACCAGCAGGCCGTCGCCGCCGGCGTGGAGACCAAGGAGCCCGACGGCCCCGTCGCCGTGGTGGTGCCGCTGCTGGCCGGCCCGGACAGCGCGCTGCTGCGCCAAGTGCGCCAAGCCGTCATGGACAGCCGCGTCGCGGCCGACCTGACTGATGCCCTCGGCCCGCACCCGCTGCTCGCAGAAGCGCTGCATGTGCGCCTGTCGGAGGCGGGCCTGGCCCGTGCCGACCGCGCCCGTCTGTTCACCGTGGCGACCGCCGCCGACGGCATCATCCTCGCCTCCGTCGGCGGCGACGAGGCCGTGCAGGCGGCCGGGATCACGGGCATGCTGCTGGCCGCACGGCTCGCGGTGCCGGTGATGGCGGCGGCGCTGGACGAGGAGGGCTCGATCGCGGCCGTCGCCGAGCAGTTGCGCTCCTCCGGCTCGCAGCAGCTGGCGCTGGCGCCGTACCTCATCGGACCGGAGCTCGAGCCCGGACTGCTGGACGCGGCGGCCACGGAGGCGGGCTGCGCCGTTGCCGAGGCGCTCGGCGCCTACCCGGCGATCGGCAAGCTGGCGCTCTCCAAGTACACGGCGGCACTGGGCATCGCCCCGCAGCAGCCGCAGGGTGCGCCGGTCCGCTGAGCCCGCTCGGACCGTATCCGCAGCACGCGAAAGGGCCCGCCCCCTTGAGGAAGCGGGCCCTTCACCCTGCCGGGGCCGGGACCTGCGCAGGCCCCGTACGGTCGCTGAGCACCCGACCGCCGTCGACGCCCCGTCCGGCTCCGGGCCGGCCGGGCCGCCCCGCTCAGCCGAAGACGACACAGGAAGCCGCCGGCGCCTCCATCGAGCCCCGCCTCCGTGGCACCCCCGACACGGGATCCACGGCGAACCAGCTCACGTCCCCGGACCGCTCGTTGGCGACGTACAGGAAACCCTCCGACAGGGCGATCGCACGCGGCCAGACACCCCCGCACGGCACCGTGGTCGCGCGACCGACTCCGTCGTCCTCGACGGCGAGCACGGACAGCACGTCCTGCCCACGCGTCGCGGTCCACACAAAGCGTCCGTCGGGCGAGACGACGATCCCCGACGGGTAGGCGTCACCGGCGACCTCGTCCGGGAGCACCGGCGCCTCGGCGACCGGTTCGAGCCTTCCGGCTTCGGCGTCCCAGCGGCATACGGTGACGGCGGGCGTCAGCTCGTTGAGGACGTACACGCGTCTGCCGTCCGGATGGAAGGCCAGGTGGCGCGGTCCGGACCCGGGACGCAGCGCGGTCTCGTGATGCAGCGTGAGGGCGCCGTCGTGCAGCACGCACACACGCACGGAGTCCGTACCGAGGTCGACACTGACGATCCACCGGCCGCTCGGGTCGGGCTGCACCTGATGGGCGTGCGGCGAGAGCTGCCGGTCCGCGACCGGCCCCGAGCCCTCATGCCGAAGCACGGCGGCGGCACCCTCCACGAGAGTGCCGTCGCCGCGCAACGGCAGGGCGGTGACGCTGCCCGAACCGTAGTTGGCGGTCAGGACGTGTCCGGCGTGCAGACTCAGATGCGTGGGCTCGCTGCCGCCGACGGGGACGGGTGGACCGGTGAGCCGGGGCCTGTCGCCGTCCAGGCGGTACACGGCCACCGCCCCGTCGGCCGTCTCGCTGACGGCGTACAGCCGGGTGCCCGACAGTGCGAGGTACGAGGGGTCGGGCACCCCGTCCACGGCACTCACGACGCTGAGCGCCCCGCTGTCCGGATCCACGGTCGCCGTGAGGACACCACGCCCTCCCGCCGCCGTGAACGAGCCTATGTAGGCCCGCCGCCGCCCTCCGCCCGCCACTGCCGTCCCCTCTCGCCGACGCTCTGCGGGAGAAGGTAGCAGTAGGTCTAGACCAATGGGGAGCAGTGAGCGCGAGAAGCGCCGTGCGCCGCACGGTCGATGTCAGGCCTGCACCAGAGACGATCCCCGCAGCGGAGCGGCCAGGGCCACGAGGGCGCGTTCCGGATCGTGCAGGTGGCTGAGAGCCTGTTCGGCGCCCGGATGATGGCCGGGACGCTCCTGGAGGACGCGAGAGCGCGCTCGGGAACGGCGCCGAGCAGCGCTTCCACCGCCGTCTCGACACGTCGGCACGCGGCCGTGAGCCGTGCGTCGTGCCAGGCGTCCAAATCTGCGGCGACGGCGACGAGGCCGCGCGCCCGCCGGGCGCACTCGTCGAGCAGGCCGAGCACCTGACGAGCTCGCGCCTTGCGCGCACCGGGCTCAGCGCGTGCAGGAGGACGTCATCCAGAAGCTGATCAGTCTGCCCGGGGTCGTCCGCACCCGCACGGCGGTGGCACGGCGCGAGCGGGTTACGCACCGGGAGCTGCCATCGGTGGAGTCGATCGGCCCGTGATCTCCCGGCACCGGGAGCGGTGCGCCCGCCGCGGAGCCCGGATGGGCGCCTTGGCATCCTGGGCCCCATGGTCCTTCCCGGCGCGACCGCGGTCGTCTTCGATCTCGACGGAACGCTCGTCGACAGCGAGCCCAACTATTTCGAGGCGGCACGGCGACTTCTCGCCGACCGCGGCGTCCCCGGCTTCACCTGGGCGGATCACGAGCGGTACGTCGGCATCAGCACACAGGAGACGCTGGCGCTGTTCCAGGAGCGCTACGGCCTCGGTGCCCCGCTGGACGAACTGCTGGCGGAGACGAACCGCCGCTATCTGGAACTCGCCCGCGCCTCCACCCTCGTCTACCCGGAGATGCGGGTGTTCGTGGAACTGCTGGCCGGCGAGGGCGTCCCGATGGCCGTGGCCTCGGGCTCGTCATCGGAGGCCATCGAGGCGATCCTGTCGGGCACCGGCCTGGATTCCCGCTTCACCACGTATGTCTCGGCCGACGAGGTCGCACGCGGCAAGCCTGCCCCGGATGTCTTCCTCGAAGCCGCCCGCCGCCTCGGAGCGGCTCCCGCCGACTGCGTGGTCCTGGAGGACGCCGCGCCCGGCGTCGCCGCCGCACACGCCGCCGGAATGCGGTGCATCGCCGTCCCGTACGTCGCGGCGCGGGCAGACGACCCGGCGTTCGCCGAGGCGGGGCTGCTGCTGCGCGGCGGCCAGGCGGAGTTCACGGCGCGGACGGCGTACGACTGGATCATGGGCTCTGCCCCGACCCCCTCATAGCCGCGCCGCCGCTCGCGTTCGTGCCGCGGACGTCGTGCCTCTGCCGCTTCGAGTCCGACACCCTAGGAGCGGCGACGGGGCTTGCCGTGTCTGGAACCCTTCGGGCCGCCGGCACCGCTGCGCGGGGCACGGCCCGTGGACTTCCTCGCCGGCGGGTTCTTCCGTGCCGCGACCGCGTCGGGCTTCTTGTCCTTCTTCGACTGCGCCTCGGGGACGGCGCGCCCCCGCGTGCTGTTGACCGTCCGCCCCCGGACGATTCCGATGAAGTCCTCCACCAGATCGGTGGTCGCGTCCTCGGGCCAGGACAGCACGACGCCGGACTGAGGGGCGTCCACGACCGGTCGATAGGTGAGGTCGCGGCGGTGGTACAGCCGCGCCAGCGACTGAGGGACGAGGAGGAGACCCACGCCGGCCGCGACAAGTTCGATGGCGTCCGCCGTGGTGGCGGGCCGCTCGAATGCGGGCTCCCCTGGCACCTTCTCCCAGCCCAGGACGTCGTCGAGAGGATGGAAGACGACTTCGTCGGCGAGATCGGCGACGGACACCTCGTCGGCCGCGGTGATCAGGTGGTCCTTGGGGACGACGACCACGGTCGTCTCGGTGTAGAGGGGGATGGCGCTGAAGGCCGTACGGTCCACCGGCAGCCGTACGAGCCCGGCGTCCGCTTCGCCGCGACGCAACACATCGGATGCTTCGCCGGCCGGCACCTGGACCAGAGTCAGGGGGACATCGGGCAGGCGCTCGTTCCAGATCCGCGCCCACTTCGCGGGCGTCACCCCGGGGACGTACGCGAGCCGGAACGAAGGGGATGCTTCCGAGCCTGTCACCCCGCCAGGTTACCGGGTGTGGTCGGACGTCTCGTGCGCGGCCGATAGTCTGGACAGCATGAAGTCGCACCAGACCGCCCAGACGATGAAGCCCGCGACCGCGGCGAAGAAGCTGGGTGTGTACCTGCCCGCCACCCCCGCCGCGTTCCAGGAGGGTGTCGTCTCGCGCCAGGAGCTGGACGAGCTCCAGGCCGATCCGCCCATGTGGCTGCAGGAACTGCGACGCAACGGTCCGCACCCCCGCCCGGTTGTCGCGGCGAAGCTTGGCGTGTCCATATCGGGCCTCGCGCGCGGCGGGGTCACGGAGCCTCTCACGACCGAGCAGATCGAGGCCCTGAAGCAGGACCGGCCCGAGTGGCTGGAGAAGGAGCGCGCCACCCAGGCCGAGGTCCGCAAGGAAGCGGCGCGCATCAAGCAACGGAACGCCGAACGCGCCGAATCGGCCGAACAGCCGGGTCGGCGGCGCTCCTGAGAGGGCCGCGACGGTCCCTGTTCGCGTTGTCGCACGCTGATGCCGAACCGGATCGCCCGGACCAGGGCACCCGCGATGACGAGGCCACCCATGAAGGCACCGGCCACCGCCCACGCGGTGTCCGAAGCGGCGACGTCCGGGTACGTCGTCAGCATGTGCGCCACGTACCCCTGCCTGGGTGAAGCACACACCGCTGCCGTTGCGCCCGGTCCCGCTGGATGCCCCCGGCTCGGCCCACCACGGTGAACAGCGCCATGGCGGGCGTGGCGCGGGCGCGTGCGACGGGCCGCCAACGATAGCGTCGCGACGGACGGTCACGATCAGGACCGGCGAGCACACCGCAGGCCGCCACGGGCCCGGGCCCCATGGATTCCTTCTTCGTCCCGACCGGTTTCCGCCGGCGCGGCCTCGGCACTCGCGATGCGCTCGTGTGCCACCCGGCCATATGCGCGGGCGTGGCGCCGCGGGGCGGAGGCTCGTGTGGAGGAGGACGATGACGCAACTGTCGGAGCGCACCGCCGCCCGGCGCAGCGCTTCCGCCACGTCCTCGCTCGGCCGGGCACTGCTGCGCTGGACCACGACGACCGATCACAAGGTGATCGGCCGGTTGTACATGGTCACAGCCTTCTGCTTCTTCCTCTTCGCGGGCCTGCTGGCGCTGGGCATGCGGGCCGAGCTCGCCCGGCCCGGACTGCAGTTCATGTCCGAGGACGCCTACAACCAGCTCTTCACAGTGCACGGCACGGCGATGCTGCTGCTCTTCGCGACGCCCATGTTCGCCGGATTCGCCAACGCGGTCATGCCGCTGCAGATCGGCGCCCCGGACGTCGCCTTCCCCCGACTGAACGCCCTGTCGTACTGGATGTACCTCTTCGGTGGACTGATGGTCGTCTCCGGGTTCGTGGTGCCCGGAGGTGCCGCGTCCTTCGGCTGGTTCGCATACGCCCCGCTGAACAGCGCCTACCGCTCCCCCGGCGCCGGCGGTGACCTGTGGGTGATGGGCCAGGTCGTGACCGGCGTGTCAACCACTCTCGGCGCGGTCAACTTCATCGCCACCATCATGTGTCTGCGGGCCCCCGGTATGACGATGTTCCGGATGCCGATCTTCACATGGAACGTCCTGTTCACCTCGATCCTGGTGCTGCCGGCGTTCCCCGCGCTCACCGCCGCACTCCTGGGCCTGGAGGCCGACCGGAAGTTCGGGGCGCACATCTTCGACGCGGCGAACGGCGGCGCCCTTCTGTGGCAGCACCTGTTCTGGTTCTTCGGCCATCCGGAGGTCTACATCGTCGCGCTGCCGTTCTTCGGCATCGTCTCGGAGATCATTCCGGTGTTCTCACGCAAGCCGTTGTTCGGCTATCTGCCGATGATCGGTGCGACGATCGCGATCACCATGCTGTCCGCGATCGTGTGGGCCCATCACATGTTCGCCACCGGTGCAGTGTTGCTGCCCTTCTTCTCCCTGATGTCGTTCCTGATCGCGGTGCCCACGGGCATCAAGTTCTTCGCGTGGATCAGCACCATGCACCGGGGATCGCTGTCCTTCGAGACGCCGATGCTGTGGTCGCTCGGGTTCCTGGTGTCGTTCCTGCTGGGCGGTCTGAGCGGCGTGCTCGTCGCGTCCCCTCCGCTGGACTTCCACGTCACCGACTCGTACTTCATCGTGGCGCACCTGCACTATGTGCTTTTCGGAACCGTGGTCTTCGCCATGTTCGCGGGGTTCTACTTCTGGTGGCCCAAGTTCACCGGGAGAATGCTCGACGAGCGACTGGGCAAGCTGCATTTCTGGCTGCTGTTCCCCGGATTCCAGTTGACCTTCCTGGTCCAGCACTGGCTCGGCGCCGAGGGCATGCCCCGCCGCTACGCGGACTATCTGCCCGCCGACGGCTTCACCCTGCTCAACACACTGTCGTCCTCCGGTGCGTTTCTGCTCGGCGTCTCCACACTGCCGTTCCTGTACAACGTGTGGCACACCGCCCGGCTCGGCGAACGGGTCACCGAGGACGACCCCTGGGGATACGGACGCGCTCTGGAGTGGGCGACGTCATGCCCGCCGCCACGCCACAACTTCCAGGCCCTGCCCCGGGTGCGGTCCGAGTCGCCCGCCTTCGACCTGCACCATCCCGAGGTGCTCCGGCGGGCAGTAAAGGAACGACGTTGAAGATCGAGGCTCTGCTCTTCGGCGGCGTCGCCGTGTTCTTCGCAGGCACCGCCGCACTGTACGGCGCCTGGTCGGGCGAACCGGCCGGGACGGCGGCGCTGATCGTCGCCTTCGGTATGGCCGGTGTGATCTCCTTCTTCTGCGCGGTGCAGTACCGGCGCCGCGGACGCCGCCCCCAGGACCGCGCCGACGCCGAAGTGGCGGACGCGGCCGGCCCGCTGGAGTTCTTCCCGCCCCACAGCCCGTGGCCCGTGGTCACGGCGCTGGGCTTCGCCGTCGCCGCTTTGGGCGTGGTCTATGGGCTGTGGCTGTTCCTCATCGGCGTCGGGGTGCTGGCGTGGGGGGTTCTGGGGATGGTGTTCCAGTACGCGACTCGGGAGGACTGATCGCACGCCTGGGCGCTCCCGGCCGGAACCTGGTCACGGGACGGTGATCGCTCGCGTACCCACCCTCCACGGTCTGGCGTACGCGCCCGGTCTCCTGTCCCTCGGTCAGACGCCTCTGCTCCGCCACGAGCAGGGCGTGACACAGCCACCGGGTGATCAGGAAGCCGACGATTGGCGCCACCACCAGGGCGATCCGGAAAATCCAGGTCAGGGTGTTCAGTGAGACCCGGAAGCTGTTCGCCATGATGTCGTTGCCGCCGGCCAGGAGCAGGACGGCGTAAAAGATGGTGCCGGCGACGCCGAGCCCGGTGCGCACCGGGCGTTCCCGTGGCCGGTCGCACAGGTTCCGTTCCTCGCGCCACTCACCGGTCAGCTTCTGTTCGACGAACGGGTAGGCGTACAGGACCAGGAAGAGCAGCCCAGGCAGGACGATCGCCGGCAGCAGCACGTTCCACATGAGTGTGTGGCCGGCGACGTTCGTCTCCCAGGGCGGTACGAGCCGCAGCGCACCCTCCAGGAAGCCGACGTACCAGTCGGGCTGAGAACCGGTCGACACCTGATCGGGCCGGTAGGGACCGTACACCCATACGGGGTTGATCTGGGCGAGACCGCCGAGCAGCGCCGTCACCCCGCCCACGGCGAAGGACAGTCCCATCGACAAAGCCATGAACTGCGGGAAGAGCGGCTTGCCGACGACGTTCCGGTTGGTTCTGCCCGGCCCGCGCCACTGAGTGTGCTTCAGCTGGAACACCAGGATCAGGTGAACGGTGACCAGGGCGATCAGCAGGCCGGGCAGCAGCAGGATGTGCATGCCGTACAAGCGGGCCACGATGTCCTCGCCCGGGAACTGGGACCCGAACACGAACATGCTCATGTACGTGCCCACCACCGGCAGGGACAGCATGATGCCCTGAGCGATGCGCAGACCGGTTCCGGAGAGCAGGTCGTCGGGGAGCGAGTAACCCGCGAAGCCCTCCGTCACGGCGATCACGAACAGCGTGACGCCGATGACCCAGTTCATCTCCCGAGGCCGGCGGAAGGCACCGGTGAAGAAGATCCGCAGCAGATGCACACCGATCGCGGCGACGAACACCAGGGCGGCCCAGTGGTGCATCTGACGGACGAGGAGTCCTCCCCGCACGTCGAAGCTGATGTGCAGGGTCGAGTCGAACGCCTGCGACATGCGGATACCGCGCAGCGGCACATACCGCCCCTGGTAGACGACCTCGCGCATCTCCGGCTTGAAGAAGAACGTCAGCCATACGCCGGTCAGGACGAGGACGACCAGGCTGTAGAGCGCGATCTCGCCGAGGAGGAACGCCCAATGTTCGGGGAAGGCCTTGCGCAGCAGTCGGCCACCGCCGTCCACCAGGGGCAGTCGTCGGTCAGCCGCGCCGACGACCCGTTCTCCCCAGCGGCGGGCTCCGGTCGTCCGCGACGAGGCCGGTGGACGTCGCTTCGCCCTCACCGCACTTGCCCGTCACCGTCGGTGGGCACCCCACACCGGTCCCGGTCCACGGCACACCTCCTCCGCCCCCTCTCATCGACCGCTCCACCCCATGCCTTGCCGTCGGGCCGCCGGGCAAGTACCCCGTCATCGCGAAACACTCTCGCGCCCCGGGCTGGGCACCCGTTCGGATGCGTGAGGAGGACCGGCTCCGCGCGGAGCGCCGTTCTCCGGGGGTAGGGCGACGGGGCCGGACGGTGCGCTGGTGCATCTGCACCCGACCCCTGACCGGCGCCCTGGGGGCCGGGGGCGGAAAATTGCGTCGACAGCGCCCCACCACGCCCTGCAAAGTGGCCGCCCATGACGAGCAGTGAGCTGTGGACCCGTGCGACCGCCGACCGCTACGACGCCGAAGAGACCGAGATGTCCTCGGCCGCCGTTCTCGGCCCGACGCTCACCTTTCTCGCCGAACTCGCCGGAGACGGGCCGGCGCTGGAGTTCGCCATCGGAACCGGACGAGTGGGCGTCCCGCTCCGGGAGCGCGGCGTGCCCGTGGTGGGCATCGAACTGTCCGAGCACATGGCGGCGGCCCTGCGGCGCAAGATCGACGAGCAGACACTCCCGGTGACCATCGGGGACATGGCCACGACCGTCGTCCCCGGCGAGTTCACCCTGGTCTATCTCGTCTACAACACCATCTCGAACCTCCTCACGCAGGACGAGCAGGTCGAGTGCTTCCGCAACGCCGCACGTCATCTGACGCCCGGCGGACGATTCGTCATCGAACTGGGCGTGCCGGCCCTGAGGTTCCTGCCGCCCGGGCAGGTCGCGGTGCCTTTCGACGTCTCCGAGGGGCATCTCGGCTTCGACACCTTCGACGTGATCGAGCAGACGCTCGTCTCGCACCACCTCACCCGCGACGGCGACGACGGCCGCTACCGCCGCGAAAGCTCCCGGCACCGGTACGCCTGGCCGGGGGAGCTCGACCTGATGGCACGGATCGCGGGGCTCCAGCTGGAACGGCGCGTCGCGGACTGGGACGGGACGCCGTTCACCCAGGAGTCCGCCAAGCACATCTCCGTGTGGCGCAAGCCCTTCTGAGGCGCACCCCGGGGTGGAATCCGGCCCCGCGGCCGTGGCCGCACCAGGGCTACCCCAGGAACGACAAGCGAACCTGACGCCGGGGATTGTCCTTGTTCGTGTCCACCAACCTCCGCTAAGACAACCCCGACCCTACCGATAGGCCTGCCGCAGCTCCAATGGGGGATCCATGGCAACGATGGGAGGCTGCGGTCCCCGGGCCGGCCCCGCGGTCCGATCGCCCATGAAGGGACCCCCGAGGACCTGGTCCGCGCGGCCCACGCCGTGGGCGTGACCGACGCCCGTCTCCTGGAGGCCGCACGGAGCGTCCCCCGGGCGGAATTCGTGCCCGCGGACGAGGTGGCATCCGCGTACCGGAACACGCCCGTTCCGCTCCCCCACGGGCAGGTGACCACCCAGCCCTCGCTGATCGCCATGATGGTCTCCGCTCTCGGCCTCACCGGAGACGAACAGGACCTGGAGGTCGGGACCGGATACGGCTGGCAGACCGCGCTGCTGGCCCGCTTGGCCGCGTGCGTTGTCAGCGTCGAGCGCTGGCCCGACCTGGTCGACGAGGCCCGCCTGCGGCTGGCCGGGCAGGGCGTCGGCAATGCCGAGGTCGTACTCGGCGACGGGACCCTCGGGATGCCGACCCATGCCCCGTACGACGCCGTCATCGTCGGCGCGGCCTCCCCGCGAGTGCCTGAGCCGCTCGTGGATCAGCTCCGCACCGGTGCCGGCTCGTCCAGCCGATCGGGCAGGGCAGGCAGGAGCGCGTCGAGCCGTACCAGCAGCGGGCCCACAACCTGGTGCACCACAGGACGGTCACCGCGGCCCGGTTCGTCCGGCTGTACGGCGCCCATGGCTACGACCAGCGGTGACGCGCTCAGCGCTGATAGGTCCCGACCAGGGTGCCGGAGGCCAGCTCCCTGCCCTTCAGGGCACGGTGCACGTCCTCGACACCCAGGTGGTCGTGCAGCGGCAGCGGCTCGGACAGGGCGTACAGGCGGAAGAAGTAGCGGTGCGGCCCGTGCCCCGGTGGAGGCATTGGCCCTCCCCAGCCCACGCGGCCGAAGCCGTTGGGCCACGGCAGGCCCCCCTGGGGCTTCCGACCCTCCGCCGCCCCGGTGGTCCCCGGATCGATACCGGTCACCAGCCAGTGCAGGAAGGTCGTCCCCGGCGCGTCCGGGTCCTCGCACAGGAGCACCAGCTCCGTGGCCTCGTGGGGCACCCCCGACCAGGTCAGGGGAGGGTGAGATGTTCTCACCCTCCCCGCTGTACCGACGGGGGATCACCGTTTTGTCGTCGAACGCGGTGCTGCTGAGTTCAATTCCGCTCATGCGCGCCGCCATACCCGCAACGGCGGCACCGGCACCGGTCCGCACCCCAAAACCCCCGCTCGGGCGAGCCCACCCGGGCCGCCTCCGGAAGCGGGGGTGAAGATGGCAGTGTGCCGACAAGGATCCTGCTCGAGGGCCGCCCTGGCGCGGGCAAGACGACCGCCCTGCGTCGGCTGGCCGCGCTGCTGCCCGCCCACGCGGCCACCGGCTTCACCACGGAGGAGATCCGGCAATCCGGCGCCCGCGTCGGTTTCGCCCTGGAGACCCTGGCAGGCCGACGGGAAGTGCTCGCCCATGTCGACCTGCCCGGTCCGCCCCGGGTAGGGAAATACGGCGTCGACCCGAGCGTCATGGAACAACTGGCGCTGCCGTCGCTTCGGCCGGCAGCAATCGAGGAGGCAACAGGGCGGCTGGTGCTCATCGACGAGCTGGGGCGGATGGAACTGGCGTGCACGGCGTTCCGGCACGCGGTCGACGCGCTGTTCGTCGCAGAGGTCGACGTCGTCGCCACGGTCCACACGCACCGCGATCCATTCACCGACGCCCTCAAGCGGCGCGCCGACATCGAGGTCGTCCAGCTCACTCCGGCAAACCGGGACGTCTTGCCGGGGGAGCTCGCGGCCCGGCTGCAGCAGCCCCGGACGCACGGAAGACCTCCCCCTCACGGATGAGAGACCGACCTCCGACCTGCTGAAGGCCGACTCGGGGCGACAGGATGTGAAGTCGCCCGGTCGGTGCAACCGGCGGCGCCCACTACCAAGGGTCAGTGCCTGCCCACCGAGTACGCGGCTGGCATCGCCTTCACCACCCGGTTCGGCGCCCGCCCCTCCCCGGCCGCCCCGCTGTGCCGCCCGGCACCCCCGGAGGCATAGGGGGCGTCAACACACCGCCCTTGATGTGGTGCTCGACCGAGTCGTCGCCTACGCCGAGGCCAACGGCACCACGCCGCTGCCGGGCGAGGTCGCCTACGTCCTTGGCTCCCCCGAGCGGCTCGATGCCGCGCTCGGCGAGCTGTCCGGCCGCCTCGGACATGCCGGGTCGGCCCGTGCCGAACCCGCGAAGGCCTGCTGTGACGCACAGTTGGGCAGTGTGACGCGTTACACACAGACAACACTGCGCCACTGTGGGAACTTCAAGTGCCCTCCTTGCCAGCCGAGTTACTGAAAAGCCAAGAGTGAGGTCCGGCCGACCGCACGGATCGCGTCACTCGTCCCAAGTGTGCGTAAGAGGCGGAACCGCGGGCCGGCGGGGGAACCGGCGAGAGGGGCGGCCCGCATGTGGAGAGGATCGAATGCGCTCTTTCGAAGCCCTGACGCTTGATCAGGTAGTTGACACGGCTCGCTATCCCCTGTCGGAACTCGCGAGCGCACGGGGACAGGCCGTGGTTTCCCGTGCCCGGAGCGACCTGTTGGCTCTCGGCTGCACCGTGCTGCCGGACTTCATCCGCCCGTCGCTGCGCGATGTGCTGCGGCAGGAGTGCTCGGCCATCGCCCCCCGGGCGCACCACGACGTCGAGACGGTGAACGTCTACAACATCGCAGTGGACTCGGCGCTGCCGGAGGACCATCCGGGCCGGAAGACCTTCGAGCGGGGTAACGCATTCGTCGCGCGGGACCGCATCCCCGCGGACTCCCTCATCAGCCGGCTCTACTCCAACATGGTGTTCCGGCACTTCATCGCCCGCTGCTTCGAACTGACAGAGCTGCACGAGCTGGCGGACCCGCTCTCCGGGCTGGTTCTCAACGTCATCGCGCCGGGAATGGAGCACCCCTGGCACTTCGACACCAACGAGTTCACCGTGAGCATGCTCACCCAGCAGGCGCAGGCCGACGGCGTCTTCGAGTACTGCCCGAACATTCGGACCGCGCAGGACGAGAATTTCGTCGACGTCCGGGACGTAGTGGACGGCCGGGGCGAGCGGTTGACCCGGCGCCTCCCCCTGCAACCGGGTGACCTGCAGTTGTTCAAAGGGCGCTACTCGCTGCACCGAGTGAGCCCGGTGCGCGGCGAGGTCGCGCGCCACTCCGCGATATTCGCCTACAGCGAGCGCCCCGGCGTCATCGGGAGCGTGGAACGGACCCGGCAGCTCTTCGGCCGGGTGCTGCCCGAGCACCTGGCGGCCGAGGGCCGGGCGGTCCGCGGCGACCGGCTCCTGGACTAGCGGGCGGCGAGCACGCGTAGTCGCCGTAGGCCGTTTCCCCCCTGCGCGATCCCACGGAGGAGCAAGCCCTGTGCGTTTCGACGTGACCGGAAAAGTCTCACTCGACCACATCTACGACCAGCCCGATCCGCGCACCTATTTCAGGGTGCTGCGCCCGCTCGACTACAGCGTTCCGCAGCAGGCCAAGTCCTACTTCACCAAGATCATCACGGAGTACCGGGAGTCCCGGCACATCGCGGTACCGAAGGTGCTGGACATCGGCTGCTCGTACGGAATCAACGCCGCCCTGCTGAAGTACGACGCGACCATGGACGAGCTGTACGCGCGCTACGGCGACGAGGAGCGTGCGGGTGAGAGCCGCGAGGCTTTGCTGGCCCGCGACCGGGAGCTGGCTCGGTCACGCCAACCCCCGCAAGCGATCCGCTTCACCGGCCTCGACACCTCGGGCAGTGCGCTGTCCTACGCTCTTGAGGCCGGGTTCCTCGACGACGTGGTGCACGCCGACCTGGAGCAGCACGAGCCCACACCGCGACAGCGCGCCCAGCTCTCGGGTACGGACCTGGTGATCTCGACGGGCTGCGTCGGCTACGTCACCGAGCGGACGCTCACGCGAGTCGTCCGGGCGCAGGGCATGCGCCGGCCCTGGATGGCGCACTTCGTGCTGCGGATGTTCCCCTTCGACTCCGTCGAGCGCGCGTTGGCGAGTCTGGGCTACCGGACCGTCCGCGTCGACGAGGTGTTCAGACAGCGGCGCTTCGCCTCCCCGCAGGAGCAGGCGCTCGTGCTCGACAGCTTGTCGGCCGCAGGGGTGGATACACAGGGCCTGGAGGCGGAAGGCTGGCTGTACGCACAGCTCTACCTTTCCCGGCCGTACGACATCACAGGTACCGACGATCCGAATCGAGAGCAGAGTTGAAGACCAGTCAGGATGGGTCAGGCAACGCGACCTTCGCCCAGGAGGACAGCCTCCCGCGCGTGCCGCTGCCTACGCTGGACGCGAGCTGCGAGAGGTTTCTCACCTGGTGTACGCCGCTGCTGACCGCCGAGGAGCGGTCGGCGACCGAGGCGGAGGTTGCCGCCTTTCTCCGACCCGGTGGCCCCGGCCGGGTGCTGCATGCCGCGCTGGAGGAATACGACGCCACGGAGGGCGTGCACAGCTGGCTCGACACCTTCTGGCCGTACCGATACCTGGGCCGCCGGGACCGGATCGCACTCAACGCCAACTTCTTCTTCCTGTTCCAGGACTCCGACCAGACGCAGGTGGAGCGGGCGGCCGGGCTCGTGGCCGGGGCCCTCAACTACAAGCGGCAGCTCGATCAGGGGCTGATTCCACCGGTGGTGCAGCGCGGAGCACCTCAGTCGATGGTGCAGAACAAATTCCTGTTCTCCACCACGCGTGTCCCCGGCGTGCAGCAGGACACCGTCCGCGCCCCCTACAGCGAGGAGCGGCCGGGCCCGTCCGAGGCCCGGCACGTCGTGGTGTTCTTCCGGGGCGGCATGTTCCGGCTGGACGTGCTGGGTCCGGACGGTGTCCCGCACAGCCTGGATGACATCGAGGCGGGGATGCGCGCCGTGATGAAGGCCGACCCGGCCGGCGCGGACCCCTCGGTGGGCCACCTCACCACCATGGCCCGCGCCGAGTGGGCGGCCGCCCGGAAGTCCCTTCTCGCCTGCCACCCCCGCAACGCCGACGCCCTTGACGATGTCGAGACCGCGCTGTTCTGCGTCGCTCTGGAGGACTTCGCCCCCGCGGACGTCCAGGACGCCTGCGACCAGCTGCTGTACGGCGACCGCGGCAACCGCTGGTTCGACAAGGCCGTGTCCTTCGTCGTCTTCGCCGACGGACGGGCGGGCATCAACGTCGAGCACTGCGAGTTGGACGGGACCACGATCCTCACCTTCACCGACGCCCTGCTCAGCACCCCGGCCGAGGAGCAGTCCCAGCAGTCCGGAGCCCGCTCCCAGGGGCTGCCGGCGCTGGAGCCGATCGTGTTCGAACTGGACGACTCGCTGCGAGCCCAGGTGCGCTCCGCCGCCGATGCGTTCGCAGCGTACGGGGAGAACACCGCGACCAGCACGTTGTCGTTCGCGGACTTCGGAAGCAGCGCGGCCAAGGCGTTGGGGGTCTCGCCGGACGCGTTCGTCCAGGCCGCTTACCAGCTCGCCCACCAGCGCGCCAAGGGGCACCTGGGCGCCACGTACGAGTCGATCGCCACCCGGCAGTACCGGCACGGGCGGACCGAGGCGATGCGCGTCGTCACCACCGAGATGGTGGCTTTCGTGGCGGCGATGGAGGACCCGGCAGCGGACACGGACGCCCGGCGCGCCGCGTTGCGGGCAGCCACCGAGGCCCATGTGGCGCGCGCGAAGGCGTGCCAGGCCGGGCAGGTGCCGGAGCAGCACCTGTGGGAGCTGGAGCTGATCCAGCGCCGGCGCGGGGCCGAGCTCGGGGTGACCGAGCAGCCCGCGCTGTACCGGACGCCGGGCTGGTTGACCATGCGGGACGACTACCTGAGCACGAGCTCCGCGCCGTCCGTCAATATCCAGTACTTCGGCTTCGGGTCGACCAGCAGCCAGTGCATCGGTGTCGCCTATGTACTGCTTCCCGAGCGGTTCAACCTCTATCTGAGCACGCCGTTGGCGGTCGCCGCGCAGATGCGGACGTTCGCCGACCGGCTCCGGGAGGCGATGGACGAACTCCGGGAGCTGCTGGCGCCTGAGCGGCCCGAGGACTGAACGGACCCCGCCGCCGGACCGGAACTCCCGGTCGGGGACCACGGTCCGGCGGCCCGGACGGCTTCATGGGCTGAGCTCCTGAGCTGAGCTGAGAAAGCCCAGGTCAGCGTCGCCGCCGGCGCGCACCGCGCGGACTTTCCCGCACCTTCCTCTACGGCAATCGCGACGTCAGAGCCGCAGTCGCCACTGTCATGGCCGAGGCCGGAGAACGCCGCTCCCAGTGGCTCGTCCACCAGGACGACGGCGCCCGGTACGCATCGAAGGAGTTCGCGAACGTGTGCCGTGAACTCGGCGTGACCAGATCGCGCGGGGCGGTCGGAACCTCGGCGGACAACGCCGCCGCCGAATCCTACTGGTCTCCCAGCGCTTCGTCGGCCACAGCCAAGCTGCCCGCGAGCACGTCATAGCGCTCACGGGCCGGCCGCTCTCGGAGCACAGCCGGGCTCATGCCCTACTGCGGCCAACCACCTCGCCTGGCACATCAGCCAGGTCTTCCACGGCACTCCACGCCCTGCCACCGCGGCCTGACACACTTACTGCCTGCTGGAGGAACACGGACTCCGCCTCTGGATCTCCGAAGCGTGCGTGCCCACATTCTCCGGCAAGCCTGCCGGAGCAGCCTCCGCAGCTCGCGGTCGGCGCCCCCGCCAACAGGCCAGAGCACTCGGAATCGCAGCCCAGTACCGATCCGTACCCGATGTCAGTACGAGGCCCTACGATCACTGCGGCTGGTGTGAAGAAACTGTGCACGGGGTGGGCACGTGGGTCGGAGCGACAAGTGGATCATCGAGGACGTATCGATCGCCACAGAGAACGAAGACCGCTTCGATCACACGTCGGTTGCACGCGAAATAGCCGATATCACCCGCAAGTCCACGCACTCGCTGGCGATCGGCCTCCTGGGCCGCTACGGAACCGGCAAGTCTTCGGTCGTGCGGCTGCTGCACCAGGAACTCAAGGGCAGGAACCGGGCCGTCCTCCAGGTCAGTGCGGAGCGACACACGGGTGTGGCTCGGGGGCGGGGATTGTTGTACGGGTTCCTCGATGAGGCCCACCGCCAGGGTGACGACGTGCTCAGCGCCGAAGAACACAAGGCGCTGCGAGCCAGCCTGGAAGGCGGCCAGCAGCGAACCACGACCCTGAACGCAACAGGGGACGGGGAGAGCAAGGCCGGCTGAGAGAGGTACGCACACGCGGCCGGGAACGGACTCGCCTGGATCGTCGGGCTGATGCTGGCCGTGTGGGTGATCGGTGCTGTGATCACCGCGGTGGTCCATCTCTTGCAGGCCTGGCCCCACGTGAAGAGCTGGACCTGGTTCACCGCGAGTGGAACGACGGCACCGACCGCAGGTCGCAGGTTCAAACGCCGCCACCCGACCTGCGCCAGGAAGATGCAGCTCACGGGCTGATCCCGCACGGGCCAAGGGGCATTCGGTGCGGCCGGAATTCGACGCTACAGTTCCGGCACATGCATCAACTGAGGAAGCTCAACCGAACCTGACGGTTGGGATTATCCCTATTGGTGTCCACCAGGCACACCGACTGCCAGGTGCCGAGCTCCAGTCTGCCGCCGATCACCGGCAGGGTCGCATGCGGTGGGACGAGGGCCGGGAGGACGTGGTCGCGCCCGTGGCCGGGGCTGCCGTGGCGGTGCCGCCAGCGATCGTCGGCCGGGAGCAGTGTGTGGAGCACGGCAAGGAGGTCGTCGTCGCTGCCGGCACCCGTTTCGATGATGGCCACGCCGGCGGTCGCGTGCGGAACGAAGACGTTCAGGAGACCGTCCCGGCCTCCCGCCGTCTCACGGAGGAATGCCTCACACTCCCGGGTGAGGTCGACGACCGTCTCGCTGGATCCGGAGGCGAGGTTCAGGACGCGGGTACTGAAGGCATCGGACATGTCTCCATCCTCACCCATGCGGCGGTGCCCACACCTCATCGACCGTCCGAGCCGGGACGTGCTCCGGGAGCGTGAGGCCCGCGGGCCGGCGGAGGCCCGGCCGCGGCGGATGTCTCGCCGATCCGGGTCGCGGCCGGACGCCGGATTCACGCAGGATGCGTCGCCCCTCGTATGTGTGCGCGGGCCCCACGGGAAGATCCGCGGCCCCGACGCGGTTGGTGGAAACGTGAACAACACAGGGGCACGCGAGGCCGACGTGGTCGTCGTAGGCGCTGGGCAGGCGGGACTGTCCAGCGCCTACCATCTGCGGCGCACAGGTTTCGAGCCGGAGCGTGACTTCGTGGTGCTCGACCACTCCCCCCGTCCCGGCGGCGCCTGGCAGTTCCGCTGGCCCTCGCTGACGTACGGCAAGGTGCACGGGATGCACGCGCTACCGGGCATGGAGCTGACGGACACGGACCCGGAGCGACCGTCGTCCGAGATCATCAGCGCGTACTTCGCCACCTATGAGCGCACCTTCGACCTGCGCGTGCGGCGACCGGTGGACGTACGGGCCGTGCGTGAGGGCACGGACGGGCGGCTGCTCGTCCAGACCTCGGCCGGAACATGGTCGACACAGGCGCTGATCAACGCCACGGGCACGTGGGACCGGCCCTTCTGGCCGCGCTACCCGGGCCAGGAGACCTTCCGGGGGCGGCAGCTGCACACCGCCCAGTACACCGGCCCTCGGGAGTTCGCCGGACAGCGCGTGACAGTCGTCGGCGGCGGCGCCTCGGGCACCCAGCATCTGATGGAGATCGCCCCCTACGCCGCTGCGACCACGTGGGTGACCCGGCGCCCGCCGGTGTTCCGCGAAGGCCCGTTCACCGAAGAGGTGGGACGGGAGGCGGTGGCGCTCGTGGAGGAGCGGGTGCGGCAGGGACTGCCGCCGAGGAGCGTGGTCTCGGTGACGGGCCTGCCGCTCAACGACGCGATCCGGCAGGCCATCGCCGACGGGGTCCTGGACCGGCAGCCGATGTTCGACCGGATCGTGCCCGACGGTGTGGAGTGGGACGACGGCAGGCATGTGGACGCCGACGTGATCCTGTGGGCGACCGGTTTCCGGGCCGCGATAGACCATCTCGCCCCGCTGCGTCTGCGCGGGCCGGGTGGCGGCATCCAGATCGACGGCACCCGGGTGGTCTCCGACCCGCGGATCCATCTGGTCGGATACGGCCCCTCGGCCAGCACGATCGGCGCCAACCGGGCGGGACGCGCCGCCGTGCGGGACATCAGGCGGCTGCTGGCGGGAGAGCGGTTCTCGGTGGAGAACGCCGCATAGAACGCGTGGTGCCGACATCGCCGGACGTACCGCCCGAGGCGGTACGCCCCTCTGGTGAGCTCAGCCCGACGGCTGACCGCCGGCGCGCAGCCGATTGAACTCCCCGACGTTGCGCAGGTGCTCCTCGTAACTCGACGTGAACCGGGTGTCGCCCGGCTTGACCGTGACGAAGAAGAGCCAGTCGCCCGGTGTCGGGTTCAGCACCGCGCGCATCGCGTCCGTGCCCGGGTTGGCGATGGGCGTCGGGGGCAGGCCCATGTGCCGGTACGAGTTGTAAGGGCTGTCGATCTTGGTGTCGGCCAGGGTGGTGTTCAGCGTGAAGCGGTTCTTGGCGTAGTTGAGGGTGGAGTCCATCTGCAGCGGCATGCCGCGCTCGAGGCGGTTGAAGATGACGCGGGCCACCTTGCGCATGTCCTGACTGGTCGCCGCCTCGGACTGCACGATGCTCGCCATGGTGACGGTCCGGTAGACGCCCATCGTGGTGCGCGGGGCTCCGGCTGTGGTGGTCCCGCCTCTGAACCTCTTGTTCGCGATGTCGACCATGTACTGCAGCACGGACTCGGGAGTGGCGTTCTCGCGGAGCGGATACGTGGCCGGGAAGAGGTACCCCTCGGGGTTGCCGTGCGCCTCCTTCGGCAACCTGAGGTGGGCCTTGGCCAGGGAGTTCTTCGTGGCGCCCGGAGGCAGCCGGAGGGCCTTGTCGACGGTTCGGTAGATCTGGCCGGCGCGCCAGCCCTCCGGGATGACGAGGGTGACAGTGCGGGGCTCATCGCCTCTGTGCAGGATCAGCAGCGGCACCGCCACGGCGGTGCCCACCACGATCGCTCCGGCCACGACGAAGGCGACCCGGCCGGGGCCGGACAGTCGGGTCCGCTTCTCTGACGGAGTGTTCGTCTGCATGCGAGCACCGTAACCCGCCAAACCCGACAAATCTGGCATATCTTCATCTTGTCGTCTCCAGTCGCGCGTCCCGCCGGACGAGGGCCGCGTACCGTCGGTCCAGCTCCAACAGCTCCTCGTGCGTGCCCCGTTCGACGGTGCGCCCGGAGTCGAGGACGACGATCTGTTCGGCCCCCCGGATGGTGGACAGGCGGTGGGCGATGGTGAGCGTGGTGCGGTTGGCGGACAGGGCGTCGATGGCCTCCTGGACCGCGTGTTCGGTGCGTGTGTCGAGCGCGCTCGTCGCCTCGTCGAGGATCAGGACCGGCGGGTCGCGCAGGATGGTGCGGGCGATGGCGAGCCGCTGTTTCTCACCGCCCGAGAAGCGGTGACCACGCTCGCCGACGATCGTGTCGTACCCGTCGGGCAGTGCGGCGATGTGGTCGTGGATCTGGGCCGCCCTGGCGGCCGCGTGCAGTTCCTCGTCGGTGGCGTCCGGCTTGGCGAAGCGCAGATTGTCGGCGACCGAGGCGTGGAAGAGGTACGTCTCCTGGGACACCACGCCGACCGCTCGGGCGAGCGTGTCGAAGTCCAGGTCCCGCACGTCGACTCCGTCCAGCGTGACCCGCCCGCCCGTCACGTCGTACAGCCGCGGAACCAGGTAGCTGAGCGTCGACTTCCCGGAGCCGGTGGGGCCGACCACGGCGAGACTCCCCCCGGCCGGGACGGTGATGTCGATGTCCTTGAGGATCGGACCGCTCTCCTCGTCGTAGTGGAACTCGACGCCCTCGAAGCGGATCTCGCCCTTGACCCGGTCGAGATGGACCGGATCCGGGGGCTCGGTGATGTCGATGGGCAGGTCGAGGTACTCGAAGATGCGCTGGAAGAGCGCGAGCGAGGTCTGGATCTGGACTCCGGTGGACAGCAGGCTCACGGTCGGCCGGAACAGCCCCTGCTGGAGCGATACGAACGCGACGAGCGTGCCGATGGAGATGGACGGGCCACCGAGCCGGAGCGCCATGCCGGCGGTCCAGTAGATGACGGCGGGCATGGCGGCCATGACGATCGTGATGACGGCCATGCGCCAGCGGCCTGCCATGTTCGATTTCACTTCGAGGTCGACGAGGCCCTCTGACTCGCTCTCGAAGGACTTGGTCAGCGAGTCGGCGCGCCCCATGGTGCGACCGAGCAGGATGCCGCTGACGGAGAGCGACTCGGTGACCGTGGCGGCCATGGCGGCCATCTGCTTCTGACGCTGGGTGGCGATCTTCTTGCGTTCGTTGCCGACACGACGGCTGATCCACACGAACAGCGGCAGCAGGAGGAGCGAGACGACGGTGAGCCGCCACTCCAGGGCGATCATCGCAACGATGGTGGCCACCACGCTCGTGAGGTTGGAGACCAGGGACGTCGCGGTGGAGGTGACCGTCGCCTGCATGCCGCCGATGTCGTTGGCGATGCGGGACTGGACCTCGCCGGTGCGAGTGCGGGTGAAGAAGGCGAGCGACATGCGCTGCAGCCGCCCGTAGACGGCGGTCCGCAGGTCGTGCATGACGCGCTGGCCGACCGTGGTGGAGATCAGGGTCTGCAGCACACCGAAGACGCTGGTGACGAGGGCGCTCAGGATCATGCCGAGCGCGAGCAGGCTCAGCAGGCCGGTGCGACCCTGCGGGATCGCGACGTCCAGGGTCTCCTTGAGGAGGAACGGCGTGGCGACGGACACGAGCGACGAGGCGCCGACCAGCAGGCCGACGACGGCGAGGCGGCCGCGGTACGGCTTGAACAGCCTCAGGATGCGACGAACCTGTCTCGGCCGCTCCGGCGTGCCGCCGGACAAGGGGGTCAGGGTGGTGTGGTCGGGATGCATGGGCTCCTACGGCGATGAGAGGGGCGGTACCAGGGCTCAGGCGCCGCGCACTGCCGGGCACGACGACGGGGAGAGGACCAACGGATCCTAGCTCATTGTTACCTATACTCACAATGAATGAAGTCCTGATATTGTTCCCGCATGACGACCCCCGACCCCGAGGGCCTGCTCGCCGAGCAGCTACTGCGGTTCACCCGCCGGGTACACCGCATCCAGAAGCGCCACCTGGAGCAGTGTGGGCTGGGCATCACCCCGGCCCAGTCCCGGCTGCTGCGCACTCTCGCGCACTTCGGCTCGCCGCCCCGCATGGCGGATCTCGCCGAGCGTCTCGAAGTGGTACCGCGAGCGGTGACGACGCTGGTCGACGGCCTCGAGGCGACCGGCAGGGTGCGCCGGGTGCCCGATCCCACCAACCGCCGGGTCATCCGGATCGAGATCACGGACGAGGGCCACAAGGCGCTGCGCGCGCTGCACGGAGCACGCAGAGCCGCGGCTCAGGAAATACTGGCACCGTTGACGGACGAGCAGCGCGAGGTGCTCGGCGCCCTGCTCGACACCTTGATCGACGGCGGGGACGCCATCGCCGCGTCCGGGCGGGATCATCGTTGCTGACGACGACTCAGCCGCTAGGGAGCCGAATTCACCCACCCGCACTCTGCGCCGGTACACACTGAATGACCGTCAACTTGCGGTGAACGGCGCCGCTCGGACCGACTGGCCCGCGACGAGCAGCCGGACGCATCCGATCGCGGTACCCGGCGTTCCCGCAAAGCGGCCAGGCCTCCAGATCCTCCCTGTCTCCCATCACCGGATGCCGGTCCGGGTCGAGCGTGCGCAACAGGTAATCCAGACCGGACTAGGACAGGGTGACACAGGCCGACGTACCGTCGCCGTGGTCCACGTGCAACCATCGGGTGCGCATCTCCCACGTGTCGCAGAGACGAGCCCCTCTCGCCGTCCGGCCGGAAAACCGTTTGCCTCCGACCGCGTCGCGACGCGACCCTTTCACGGTTTGTTACGGGCATTCGCGGCCCCGTGGGCGCTCCCCGGCGCGCCTTCGAACCGCGACCCGGTCCATCACTGACACGAGCCGCTGGGACGTCATGCAGATTCAAGACCTTCCGTATCCCGACCCGGGTGTGCCGGACGCGCGCTCGGGGCCCCGGTTCCTGTGGTGGCTCGGCCGTAGTCAGCTGGGCGGTCAACTCAAGTCGCTCGCCTGGGGGCTGCTGCACTTCCTGTCCGTCTGCGGGCTGCCCTTCTGCGTCGGCCTCGCCGTCCAGGCCGTCATCGACCGCTCGGGGGCGCGGCTCGTCCAGACAGGCGGTCTCCTCCTGCTGTGCGGGCTGGGTATCGCGCTCGGCGACGCCATGCTGCACCGCACCGCCGTCACCAACTGGATCACCGCGGCCGCACGGGTTCAGCAGCTCCTGGCCCGCAGAACGGCGCTGCTGGGATCGGCCCTGACGCGGCGGGTCGCGGCGGGCGAGGTCGTGGCGGTGTCCACCGGCGATGTGGAGAAGATCGGCTGGTTCGTCGAGGCCGTCTCGCGCTTCAGCGCCGCCGCGCTCACCGTGGTGGCGGTCTGCGTGGGTCTCGTCGTGTACCAGCCCGCGCTCGGCGTGGTCGTCGCGGTGGGCGTGCCGGTGCTGGCCCTCGCGGTGCTGCCGCTGCTGCCTCGCGCGACCCGGCGCGCCGACACCCAGCGTGAGAAGGCGGGCCGCGCCACCGAGCTGGCCTCGGACACCGTCGCCGGCCTCAGGGTGCTGCGCGGCATCGGTGGCGAGGAGCTGTTCCTGGACCGCTATCGCGGGGCCTCGCAGGAAGTCCGCACCGCTGCGGTGCGCAGCGCCCGGATGTGGTCCCTGATCTCGGCGCTCCAGGTGCTGATGCAGGGATTGCTGATGATCGCCGTCGTCTGGCGTGGTGTGCAGCTGGCTCACGAGGGCCGGATCGCCGTCGGCGAACTGGTCACCGTCTACAGCGCCGTGATGCTGCTCACCTATCCGCTCCAGCACTTCCAGGAGATCGCCATGGCGTACTCCTTCTCCCGGCCGTCCGCCCGGCGCGCGGCCCGGGTGCTGTCGCTGGAGCGCGCAACGGACGCCAGGGGATCTCGCGAGGCATCCCTGCCGACCGGGGACCTCTACGACCCCACGACCGGGCTCCTCGCACCCGCGGGCCTGTTCACGGCAGTGGTCTGCGGTGACCCCGACGCAGCGGGCGTGCTCGCCGAGCGGCTGGGCGGGCACCCGGCGGAGGAGGGCGCCTCGGTGCTCCTCGGCGGCGTCCGGCTGGACGAGCTGCCGCTCCACTCGGCGCGGACGGCCGTCCTCGTCCAGGACAAGGACCCGGTGCTGCTGTCCGGTGCGCTGCGCGAGCTGCTCGATGTGCCTGCCTCCGGCGCGGTCGGCGCCGAGGAGGCACTCGCCGCCGCACAGTGCGGCGACGTACTCGAGGCACTCGCCCAGGGATCACCGGCCGCCGACGACCCGATGGACGCACGGATCACCGAGCGCGGCCGTTCCCTGTCGGGCGGCCAGCGTCAGCGGCTCGCCCTGGCCCGGTCGCTGATCACGGACCCGCAGGTGCTCGTCCTGGACGAACCGACGTCCGCCGTCGACTCCCACACAGAGGCACGGATCGCCGAAGGCCTCCGGGCGTTGCGGGCGGACCGCACGACGGTCGTGTTCACCTCGTCGCCACTGCTCCTGGACCGCGCGGACCGTGTCGTGCTGGTGCACGAGGGCCGGGTGGCGACGGTGGGTCTGCACCGCGAGCTGGTGCAGGGCGATCCCCGGTACCGGGCGGTCGTGACCCGCGAGACCGACGAGGAGGCCGCCGGGCTGGACGGCGTAGCCGCCGGTGAGAAGCGAGCCGACGACGTGCTCACCGAAGACGTACTGGCCGAACTGGAAGAGATCGAGGAGACCGCATGATCGGCGTGGCGCCACCGGTGTACGACCCGGCGGCCCCGACGGTGGCGAACACGCTGCCCGTCGGCGCCCCCGCGACCGTCCGCGCCTACGTGGCCGAGCTCTTCCGCCGGCACCGCCGGGCCTTCCTGCTGCTCATCGCGGTGAACACGATCTCCGTCGTCGCCTCCATGGTGGGTCCCTATCTGCTGGGCGGGCTCGTGGAGCGCGTGTCGGACGGCGCAAGGGAGCTCCACCTGGAACGGACCGCCGCGCTGTTCGTCCTCGCACTGGTCGTCCAGGCCGTGTTCGTGCGGCTGGTGCGTCTGAAGGGTGCCGTGCTCGGCGAACGCATGCTCGCCGATCTGCGCGAGGACTTCCTCGTACGGTCGGTGGGGTTGCCCCCGGGCGTCCTGGAACGCGCCGGGACCGGTGATCTGCTCTCCCGGATCACCACCGACATCGACCGGCTCGCCAACGCGATGCGGGAAGCCGTGCCGCAGCTGGCGATCGGACTGGTGTGGGCGCTGCTGCTGCTCGGTGGCCTGACCATCACGGCTCCGCCGCTCGCCGCGACCGTGCTTCTCGCGGTACCTCTGCTGGTGATCGGCTGCCGCTGGTACTTCAAGCGTGCCCCGTCGGCCTACCGCTCCGAGGCCGCCGGTTACGCCGCCGTGGCCGCCGTCCTCGCCGAGACCGTGGACGCAGGACGCACCGTCGAGGCACACCGCCTCGGCGACCGGCGCGTCGCTCTCTCCGACCGGCGGATCAAGGAATGGACCGCCTGGGAGCGCTACACGCTGTGGCTGCGCTCGGTGCTCTTCCCCGTCGTGAGCATCACGCATGTCACGATCCTCGCCTCTGTCCTGATGATCGGCGGGGCGTTCGTCCTGCACGGCTGGATCGACGTCGGCCAGCTGACGACGGGTGCCCTGATCGCACAGATGCTCGTCGACCCGGTGGGCCTGATCCTGCGCTGGTACGACGAACTGCAGGTCGCCCAGGTGTCCCTGGCCCGGCTGGTCGGAGTCCGTGACATCGAGCCCGAGGCGGGCGACGAGTCGTTGAATCCCGACGGGCATGAGGTCGAGGCCGATGAGGTGCGCTTCGGCTACCGCGCCGGCGTGGACGTGCTGCATCGTGTCTCCCTGGAGGTGGCGCCGGGCACGCGGCTCGCTCTGGTCGGGCCGTCCGGTGCGGGCAAGTCCACGCTGGGGCGGCTGCTCGCCGGGATCTACGCGCCCCGCGACGGCCGGATCACCCTCGGGGGTGCGGAACTGTCCCGCATGCCCGCGGAGCGAGTGCGCTCACACGTTGCCCTGGTCAACCAGGAGCACCATGTCTTCGTCGGCTCCCTGCGCGACAACCTGCTCCTGGCCCTCCCCCACGACCGGCTTCACGCGAGCGAGGAGACGACCCCCATGGGCGCCGTCGACGCCGAGCTGTGGGCCGCACTGGCAGCGGTCGACGCGGACGACTGGGCGCGCGCCCTGGACGACGGCCTGGACACCGAGGTGGGCTCCGGTGGCCTCGCGCTCACCCCGGCTCAGGCACAGCAGATCGCGCTGGCCCGACTGGTGCTCGCCGACCCGCACACGCTGGTGCTGGACGAGGCGACGTCCCTGCTCGACCCCCGCGCGGCCCGCCACCTGGAACGCTCCCTGGCCCGCGTCCTCGACGGGCGCACGGTCGTCGCCATCGCGCACCGCCTGCACACCGCACACGACGCCGATGTCATCGCCGTGGTCGAGAACGGGCGGATCACCGAGCTGGGCAGCCACGACGAGCTGGTCGCCGCGGACGGTGCGTACGCGGCGTTGTGGCGGTCCTGGCACGGATGACAGCGGCCGCCGGCGCCGGGGAGCCGGCGGCCCGTCCCTCGCCTCGCGTACCCGTGCCGCGCTGCGACCGCGGTTGCCGTTGCGCAGTGCCGTTGCGGGGTGGAAGGCTGGAAGTGGCAACGGCGCGGGGGACGTGCCGCAGCCACCCGCTTCGGAAGGGCACGGCCCGCGCCCGGCGCTAACCGTGTCCGCCGTCACGCGCGGCGGTGCCCGGTTCCGTCCCACCATCTGGAGGTACCCGTGGAAAGCACCGACGGTTGGGGAGACGACGTCTACCAGCCCGACGGATCCGAGGTGCAGGACGACGCGGGGCTGCTGGACGCCGAGGACACGCTGCTAGCCGACGGGGTCGGCGACCCTCTCGACCGGGGCTGGTCGCCACCGGAGCGGCCCTGGGCCGTGGATCACGTGGGCGTGACCGCGTCCGAGGGGCACCGCGGCGAGACCCTCGACGAGCGGCTCGCCGAGGAACTCCCGGACATCGCGGTCCCTGACGGTGACGGCATCGGGGACTGGCTGGACGGTGACGGGGAACCCCTGGACAGCGAGGTGGGCGACGCGCGCTCGGGCCGCCTCGTCGCCCCCGGTGAGGGGGCGCACGAGGACGAGGAGAGCGGGCTGATCGCGAGCGATGTCGGCATCGACGGTGCAGCGGCGTCGGCCGAGGAGGCGGCCGTGCACATCGTCGACGAGGACACGTCGCTCAGCTGACGCCGCCGGTTCCCCGCGACCCAGAGAGCAGCCCATGCAGCAGGACAAGCATCCCGACTACCGCCCCGTCGTCTTTCGTGACCGCGCCGCCGGATACGCCTTCCTGACGCGATCCACCGCGAGCAGCGACGAGACCATCGAGTGGGACGACGGAGAGACGTACCCGGTCGTCGACGTCGAGATCTCGTCCCAGAGCCATCCCTTCTACACCGGCAAGGCGCGGACGGTGGACTCGGAAGGCCGCATCGCCCGGTTCGAGCGGCGATACGGCGGCGCGGAGCCGACGGCGGGCCGGGAGACGGACCGATAGCCCGTCGTACCCGGCCCGGGCTCAGATGACGTTGAGCGCCGCCGCGCAGCCCACCCCGCCGAGCAGCATGAAGGCCGGCATCAGCACCTTCAGCTCGACCCAGCTGCCGGCCCGGAAGCGCATCACCTTCGGCGGGCCCACCGGGTACCAGCGCTTGCGACCCAAGGGTATGGGCCACAGGATCGGGCAGCCCGAGATCGTCAGCGCGTCTCCGATGTCGTGCACCAAGGCACCCAGGACGATCGGCATGCCGAGCCACAGATACTGCTGGCCCGGCCCGGAAAACAGCCAGTCGGACCCATTGCCCGGCTTGTCGAGTATGCCCGCGAGTATCCAGGCGCTCGTCGCGGCCAGCAGCCACACCAGCACATCGCTGCTCGAACCGCGCGCCGCCCGCCAGAGCAGCCCCTCGATGGCGAGCACCATGTGCACGAACAGGATGGCCAGCACCGTCCAGCGGCCGCCCGTGATCGCGGCGACCGAGGTGCCCGCACCGATCAGCACCGCCCACAGCCAGGTGTGCGTCAGGGTCCGGTGACCACCGGACCTGCGCGGGTCCCCCGGCTTCCGGGTCGCCTTGTAGACGGCGTACGACAGCCTGTCGACGATCTCGCACACCCAGCGCGAGATCGGCCCGAAGGACCGCGAGATGGTGGCCGCCTTGTGGTCCAGATCCGGCGCCAGCGCGGCGCCCGCACAGATCAGAGCCCCGACCAGGAGGACCGGCCAGGGCATCGGGTGGCCCGCCGCGGCGGCCGCGGCCCCGACCCCGAGCCAGGCTGCGGCCCCCGACAGTGAGTGTGCTGGTCCCATCATGGCCGCTTCCCGCCCCATTCTTCTTCTCGCGCAGCCCAGTTGTCGGTGTGCGCTGACGCCTCGTAGGCGCCACAGCGTAGCGTTCGTGATCTTCGGACCGGCATCCGATTCCCTCATCCGGTGCCGGGGCAGGCAAGATGGGGGCGTGACCCTCATCGATCAGCTCCCGCAGACCGCAGATCCCGACGCTCTCTACGAAGCCTTCGAGTCGTGGGCCGGGGAGCGCGGTCTCACCCTCTATCCACACCAGGAGGAGGCGCTGATCGAGGTGGTCTCGGGAGCGAACGTGATCGTTTCGACGCCCACCGGTTCCGGCAAGAGCATGATCGCCGCGGGCGCGCACTTCGCCGCGCTCGCCCGGGACGAGGTCACCTTCTACACCGCGCCGATCAAGGCGCTGGTCTCGGAGAAATTCTTCGAGCTGTGCAAGCTCTTCGGCACGGAGAACGTCGGCATGCTCACCGGCGACGCCTCCGTCAACGCGGACGCCCCTGTGATCTGCTGCACAGCCGAGGTCCTCGCGTCCATCGCGTTGCGCGACGGCAGGCAGGCCGATGTCGGCCAGGTCGTGATGGACGAGTTCCACTTCTACGCAGAGGGCGACCGCGGCTGGGCGTGGCAGATTCCGATCCTGGAGCTGCCGCAGGCGCAGTTCATCCTGATGTCGGCGACGCTCGGCGACGTCTCGATGTTCGAGAAGGACCTGACCCGCCGCACCGGGCGGCCGACCGCGGTGGTGCGCTCGGCGACCCGTCCCGTGCCGCTGTCGTACGAATACCGGCTCACCCCGCTCACCGAGACGCTCACCGACCTCCTGGAGCACCGGCAGGCACCCGTCTACATCGTCCACTTCACCCAGGCACAGGCCGTGGAGCGGGCCCAGGCGCTGATGAGCATCAACATGTGCTCGCGCGAGGAGAAGGACGAGATCGCCGCGCTCATCGGCAACTTCCGTTTCACGACCAAGTTCGGCCGCAACCTCTCCCGTTATGTACGGCACGGCATCGGCGTCCATCACGCCGGCATGCTGCCCAAGTACCGCCGCCTGGTGGAGAAGCTGGCCCAGGCCGGCCTGCTGAAGGTCATCTGCGGCACTGACACCCTGGGCGTCGGTGTCAACGTCCCGATCCGCACCGTGCTGTTCACCGCGCTGACCAAGTACGACGGGAGCCGGGTACGCACTCTGCGGGCGCGTGAGTTCCACCAGATCGCGGGGCGCGCCGGGCGCGCGGGCTTCGACACGGCGGGCCTCGTCGTGGCCCAGGCGCCGGAGCACGTCATCGAGAACGAGAAGGCGCTCGCCAAGGCCGGCGACGATCCGAAGAAGCGCCGCAAGGTGGTGCGCAAGAAGGCGCCGGAGGGCTTCGTCGGCTGGACGGAGAACACTTTCGAGAAACTGATCGCCTCCGAGCCGGAGCCGCTCACCTCCCGCTTCCGGGTCACCCACACCATGCTGCTGTCGGTGATCGCCCGGCCGGGCAACGCCTTCGAGGCGATGCGTCATCTGCTGGAGGACAACCACGAGCCCCGCAAGCAGCAACTGCGGCACATCAGGAGGGCGATCGCGATCTACCGCTCGCTGCTGGACGGCGGCATCGTCGAAAAACTCGACGTGCCGGACGCCACCGGTCGAATCGTGCGCCTCACGGTCGATCTCCAACAGGACTTCGCGCTCAATCAGCCGCTGTCCACCTTCGCGCTGGCCGCCTTCGAGCTCCTCGACCCCGAGTCGCCGTCCTACGCGCTCGACATGGTCGCGGTCGTCGAGTCCACGCTCGACGACCCTCGGCAGATCCTGGTCGCCCAGCAGAACAAGGCGCGTGGTGAGGCCGTGGCCGCGATGAAGGCGGACGGCGTCGAGTACGAAGAGCGCATGGAGCGCCTCCAGGACGTGACATACCCGAAGCCGCTCGAGGAGCTGCTCTTCCACGCGTACAACACCTACCGCAAGAGCCACCCCTGGGTCGGTGACCATCCGCTGTCGCCGAAGTCGGTCATCCGCGACATGTATGAACGGGCGCTCTCCTTCACCGAGTTCGTGTCCTTCTACGAGCTCGCCCGCACCGAGGGGATCGTGCTGCGCTACCTGGCCAGCGCCTACAAGGCCCTCGAGCACACCGTCCCGGACGACCTGAAATCGGACGACCTGGAGGACCTCATCGCCTGGCTCGGTGAGATGGTGCGCCAGGTGGACTCCAGCCTGCTCGACGAGTGGGAGCAGCTGGCCAACCCCGAAGAGCTGACGGCCGAGGAGGCCCAGGAGAAGGCTGACGAGGTCAAACCCGTCACCGCGAACGCCCGAGCCTTCCGCGTCCTGGTCCGCAACGCCATGTTCCGCCGTGTGGAGCTCGCCGCCCTCGACCAGATCGACGAGCTCGGCGAGATGGACGCCGAGTCCGGCTGGGACGCCGAGGCGTGGGGTGCGGCCATGGACAAGTACTGGGACGAGTACGACGAACTCGGCACCGGCCCCGACGCCCGCGGCCCCAAACTGCTGATGATCGAAGAGGAGCCGGAGAACGGGCTGTGGCGCGTCCGGCAGGCCTTCGCCGATCCGAACGGCGATCACGACTGGGGGATCAGCGCCGAGATCGACCTCGCGGCCTCCGATGCTGAGGGCCGCGCCGTCGTCCGGGTCACCGACGTCGGCCAGCTGTGAGCACAGGAGCAAATGATTCATGACGAACCCAGCCGAAAGGCTCGTCGACCTGCTCGACCTCGAGCAGATCGAGGTCAATATCTTCCGTGGGCGCAGCCCGCAGGAGTCTTTGCAGCGGGTCTTCGGTGGCCAGGTGGCCGGCCAGGCGCTGGTCGCCGCCGGTCGTACCACCGACGGCGACCGGCCGGTGCACTCGCTGCACGCGTACTTCCTGCGCCCGGGCATACCGGGCGTTCCCATCGTGTACCAGGTCGAACGGGTGCGTGACGGCAGGTCTTTCACCACCCGCCGGGTCACCGCAATACAGCAAGGCCGCACGATCTTCAATCTGACCGCTTCCTTCCACAGGTCTGAAGAGGGGGGCTTCGAGCACCAGTTGCCGCCGGCCCGCAAGGTGCCGGGCCCTGAATCGCTGCCAACGGTGGTGCAGGAGGTCGAGAAGCACCTCGGCGCGCTGCCCGAAACGCTGGAGAGAATGGCCCGGCGTCAGCCGTTCGACATCCGCTATGTGGACCGGCTGCGCTGGACCACCGAGGAGATCAAGAACGCCGAGCCGCGCAGCGCCGTCTGGATGCGTGCCGTGGGCCCGCTCGGGGACGACCCCCTCGTGCACACGTGCGCGCTCACCTACGCGAGCGACATGACGCTCCTTGACGCCGTCCGCATTCCCGTCGAACCGCTGTGGGGGCCGCGCGGCTTCGACATGGCTTCGCTGGATCACGCCATGTGGTTCCACCGGCCGTTTCGCGCGGACGAGTGGTTCCTGTACGACCAGGAGTCCCCGATCGCGGTCGGTGGCCGCGGCCTTGCCCGGGGGCGCATCTACGACCTCGAGGGACGTCTGCTCGTCTCGGTCGTCCAGGAGGGACTGTTCCGCCGACTCGAGCGGTGACGCCGGGTGTGGGAGACGTCCGGCCCACGGCCCGGGCCGCACCGATCAGGGGTTGGGAGCTGCTCTCGGGTAAGTGTGTATGGGAATACTTCAGTGGCGTTATGTTCTTCATGTGAATCTGACTGAGTGGGCGCGGGCGCAGGGGATCAGTCCTCATACGGCGTATCGCTGGTTTCGTAACGGGACGCTTCCCGTGCCCGCTCAGCGTGTTGGGCCGCGCACGATCCTGGTGAACATCGACGCTGCGGCGGCGCCGGAAGCTGTCGGCGGCCTGGGCCTGTATGCCCGCGTGTCTTCTCACGATCAGGAAGCAGACCTGGAGCGCCAGGTCGCCCGGCTGTCGCAGTGGGCAGCAAAGACCGGTCACCGCGTCGTGCGTGTCGAGGCGGAGCAAACCTTCAGCGGGTAA
>NZ_JAYWVC010000240.1:0-11302 GCF_036281785.1 Streptomyces chiangmaiensis
GCTCACGCAGCGTGACCGCGGTGGTGATGCCCAGGGCCGGGGGTGGGGCGGGGGGAAGCCCCCAAGAGGAGCCCTACCACCAGGCCGAGTCCAACCGCCCCTCGATCGCCCTGATGTTGGCCCGGGCGCAGTTGTCACAGAAGTACTGGCGAACGCCGTTCTCCACGGAGCAGGTCCAGGTGAGCCGGGGACCGTCGGCCCGGGTTCCGCAGCGGGCACACACGGGGTACTGGGCCCGTGCGGTGTCCGGCAGCCGCGCGGAGCCGCTGTTGTCACTGTCCCGGGGAAGACTCGTCACCCCTGTGACGATATCTCCGTCGGGCCGGTCCGTCGCGGGCAACGCACCGCGGGGGCCGGTCCCTTCGGACCGGCCCCCGCGAGACTTTCCGGGCGCCGACGGTCGACGTCGGTCTACTGCATGACGGCCATGGCGAGCGCACGGCGGGCGCGCATCGAGGCGCGCTCGGCACGGCGCTGCATCCGGCGGGCCACCGCCAGGCGCATGGCCTGGCGTTCCCGCTCGGCCTCATGCAGTCGCTCCTGCATATGCGCACGAGCCAAGGCTTCTGGGATGAGTTGCATCTCTCGGGTCCTGTTCTGGCGCGAGGCGTTGTCCGCGCCGGCGGTGGTGAAGTCTGGGATCGCGGAGCCTGTGGGCTCGTTGGCGGACTGCTTCATCGGGGCCTGCTTCTTTGGGTCGTGCGTGAGGGGGCGATCGATCGTTCCTGTGGTGTTCATGCCGTGACCGGGTTCTTCCGCGGGCGGCCACGCGGCCGCTTCCGGGCGACGACGACACCCTGGACGAACAGCTCGCCACCCCAGACACCCCAGGGCTCGCGCCGCTCCTTGGCGCCTGCGAGGCAGGCCTCGATCAGCGGGCAGGTGCGGCAGAGGGACTTGGCGTACTCGACGTCGGCCGGCGACTCGGCGAAGAAGACCTCCGGGTCGTAGGAGCGGCAGGGGACGGGTACGCCGAGGTTCTCGATGGCGTCGTCGAGCGCGGTGAGCGCGGTGAGCGGGGTCAAGGTGGAGTCCTCCGTGAGGCCGGGCGGGGGGATCGTTTCGGAAGGCGGTACGGACGGGGCGTGCGCTTCGAGTTGCACGGTTCGTCTTCCTCGTCTGGTCGTTCCGGCCCTGTTGGACCGGGTGTCGGCTTGGTACCGGGTTCTTTTCTTGTCCCGAGGCCCCTTCACTCCGCCGTCCCCGTTCGGGGAAAACAGAAGGGCCGCGGATCCCGGATGGGGTTCCGCGGCCCTGAAGGCGCCGGCCTGATCGGCGATCAGGCTGGATCACTCCAGGGTTCTGGCCCACGGAAGGCCCACATCAGGTGGTGCTGCGTCTGCTTCCGGAATCCGGCACCGGCCGCCGCAAAGGCATAGACCTGCGCCTGTGCCACTACTGCTTCCAGTGCCTTGGTCGGTCGCTCATTGCGCTCCCGGACGGGAAGGCCCGCGAGAGACACGGAGGACGCCGGACGGACGGCACGAATGCCGGACAGACCGGTGCCCAGGTCGGAGGCGCCGAGCATGCACGTGGAGACGACCGAGCGATCGGTCACTTTGGCGGTGCTGATGGAGCTGGTCCGGATGCTGATCACTTCAATCGCCTCCTCTCGGCGTCTTGGGGGGCCGACGTGCGCCGGTCCGACGGGTAGGTAGGTAAGTACAACACGGAATCAGGGCCTCCGAGAAGGCCGCCGCTCCCGTGGTCTAGAACCTATGGGGATTGCTGGGGCATGCGCAAACTATTTTTTCGACGAGTTCGTCTCAGCCGTCGTTGCCTTCTTCTACGAGGTCGCGGCCCGCGCAGAGGGCCAGTACATCCGCCCCGTAGCGGTTGAGCTTACGGACTCCGACTCCTGGGACGCGTGCCAATTCGCCCGGGTCGCCGGGGACGGATTCGGCGATCGCGACAAGGGTCCTGTCGGTGAAGACGCAGAACGCGGGCTGGCCGCTGCGGTGTGCCTGTACCGCGCGCCACGCGCGCAGCCGCTCGTAGAGACCCTCGTCCATGTCGGAGGGGCAGTCGTCACACCGCATCAGCTTCATCTCGCCGGCGTCGGACAGTGTGCGCCCGCAGACCCGGCAGCGGGCCGGCGTTCTGCTGGTGCGGCGCGGGGCGGGGGTGGTGCCGGCCGTGCTGAAGCCGCGTTCGACGCCTCCGATGCCGCCCGCGACGGCGCGTGCGGCGGTGCCGGAGGAGCCGGGGCGCAGTCCGTCCAGGAAGCGGCTGGGCCGTCGGCCGGGCCGGCCACCGGGTGAACGGGACAGGGCCCAGGAGAGGTGGAGGTGTTCTCTGGCGCGAGTGACGCCGACGTAGAGGAGACGGCGTTCCTCTTCGATCTGTTCGTCCGTCCGGGCGTAGGTGATCGGCATCATGCCTTCGGCGACGCCGACGACGAAGACGGCGTCCCATTCCAGGCCCTTGGCCGAGTGCAGGGAGGCGAGGGTGACGCCCTGCACGGTCGGGGCGTGCTGGGCGCCCGCCCGCTCGTCGAGTTCCGCCACGAGGTCGGCGAGGGTGGCGTCGGGTTTGGCTACCGCGAAGTCCTGGGCGAGGTTCACGAGTGCGGCCAGGGATTCCCATCGCTCTCTGACGGCTCCTGAGCCGGCGGGGGGTGTGGGCGTCCAGCCTTCGCCGGAGAGGACGGCGCGTACTTGGGAGGGAAGGTCCACCGCGTCGTCGAGGAGGGTGTCGTTGGTGCCGAAGCGTGCGGCGCCGCGCAGGGCGATGCCCGCCTTGCGCACCTCGGGGCGGTCGAAGAACCGTTCGGCACCGCGCAGCTGGTAGGGGATTCCGGCGTCCGCGAGGGCCTGTTCGTAGGTCTCGGACTGGGAGTTGGTGCGGAACAGGATCGCGATTTCGGCCGGTGGTACGCCGTCGGTGAGCAGGTCGCGGATGCGGCGGGCGGCGCCTTCGGCTTCGGCGGGCTCGTCGGCGTATTCGGTGTAGACGGGTTCGGGGCCCGCGGCGCGCTGGGAGATCAGTTCGAGTCGGTGATCGGCGGCCCGGCCGTGGGCCTGGGCGAGGAGTCCGTTGGCGAGGTGGACGACCTGGGGTGAGGAGCGGTAGTCGCGGACGAGTTTGACGACGGTGGCTCCTGGATGGCGGATGCGGAAGTCCAGGAGGTGGTCGGGGGTGGCTCCGGTGAAGGAGTAGATGGTCTGGCTGGCGTCGCCGACGACGCACAGACTGTCGCGGTCACCGAGCCAGAGTTCCAGCAGGCGCTGCTGGAGCGGGCTGACGTCTTGGTATTCGTCGACCACGAAGTGCTGGTACTGGGCGCGGACCTCGTCCGCGATGTCGTGCCGGTCCTGGAGGATGCCGACGGTGAGGAGGAGGACGTCCTCGAAGTCGATGACGGTGCGGTCGCGCTTGAGGTCTTCGTAGGCGGCGTAGAGCTGGGCGATCTCGGCGGGGTCGCGGGGGGCCTCGCGACCTGTCTTGGCGGCAGCGGCGGCGTAGTCGGCGGGGACGGTCTGGGTGACCTTGGCCCATTCGATTTCGGCGGTGGCGTCCCGCAGTTCGTTGCGGTCGAGGCGGATGCGGCAGGCAGCGGCCGCGTCGGAGACGATCTGGATCTTGCGATCGATGATCTTGGGAAGTCCCCCGCCGACGGCTTTCGGCCAGAAGTACTGGAGCTGGCGCAGGGCCGCGGAGTGAAAGGTGCGGGCCTGGACGCCGGCGGCGCCGAGCTGGCGCAGGCGGCCGCGCATCTCGCCGGCCGCGCGGTTGGTGAAGGTGACGGCGAGCACGCTGGAGGGCTGGAGGATGCCGGCGCGGACTCCGTACGCGATGCGGTGGGTGATGGCCCGCGTCTTGCCGGTGCCGGCGCCTGCCAGTACGCACACCGGACCGTGCAGGGCGGTCGCCACCTCGCGCTGCTCGGGGTCGAGCCCTTCGAGCACCGCGTCGGGCGAGTCCGGAACCTGCGGGAAGAGGGTGGAGTGCGTTGCTGCTGTCACCCCGCCATGCTGCCAGGTCGACGGAGACGGGTGCGGCGGTTGTCCACAGGCGGGCACATTCAGTCGTATGAATGCGGGCAGGTGTCACCGCTCACCGCGGCGTGTGCCGCCACCGAGGGGTCCGGGAGTGTGCCCGCCGGGTGGCGGGAATGGTGGAAGGTTCACATACGTTGGCCCCACTGCGACCAAGCACACTGAGCCGTAAAGGAGCGCGACCGACATGCCGGGCACTGTGACGATGTACAGCACTTCGTGGTGTGGCTACTGCCGTCGGCTGAAGAGCCAGCTGGACCGTGAGGGCATCGCGTACAACGAGATCAACATCGAGCAGGACCCGCGGTCCGCGGCGTTCGTGGAGAAGGCGAATGGCGGAAACCAGACGGTGCCGACCGTGCTGTTCGCCGACGGTTCGACTCTCACCAACCCGTCGCTGGCGCAGGTCAAGCAGAAGATCGGCGCCTGACCGCGTCGCGGTCACGGCTTCGCGGGAGGCGGTCCCTGGGGTTCCTCAGGGGCCGCCTTCTTGCGATTTGTCCCACACCAGCGTGCAGCGCCACAGGAGTCGGCGCCGGAAGCTGCAGCCCGGCAGCTGGTGCGAGGCGGCGTCCCGGACCTGGTTCCAGTGCATGTTCGGGTCCTCGAGGGGCATGCCGGCGAGCCGCGCTTGCCCCTTTGAGCAGCGCGTGAAGCCTGCTCGCGAGCACGCCGCACCCGCAGATCACCCAGTCCCTGAGGACCGGTTGTACGCCAGTCCGCCGATCACCAGCCGGCCGCCGGGGGACGGCAGCCGTACCAGGGCGGCCACGGCGTCCTCGAAGGCGGTGTGGTGGACGACGGCGACCACGCTGACGACGTCGTATGCGCCGTGCGGCAGGGCGGCCGTGTCGAGGTGGTCCCTTCCACGAACGCGACGTTCGTGGGCGTCTCCTGCCGGGCGAGCCGGATCGTGCCGGGTGAGCGGTCCACACCTGTGTCACGGATCCGGCACTGTTCGCGAGCTTGCGGGCGAGCAGCCCGTCTCCGCAGCCGACGTCCAGTGCCGCCCGGCAGCCGTCGGGCACGGAGGCGAGCACGGCGCGGTGGTGATGGACGTTGTGGCTCCAGTACGGGTCGCTCGCGAGGTGCGCACCGACGTCAGACGCTCCTGGTCGGCAGTGGCTTGCCGTACCAGCGTTCGATCAGGCGTGCGGCGATGGAGATGCCGTACGGGGGCAGGACCTCGCCGGACTCGAAGGCGGCGTGCAGTTCCTCGCGGGTGAACCAGCGTGCCTCGTGGATCTCGTCGCCGTCGACCTCGATGTCGGTGGAGGTGGCGTGGGCGAGGAAGCCCAGCATCAGGCTGGACGGGAAGGGCCAGGGCTGGCTGGCGATGTACTCGACCTCGCCGATGGTGATGCCCGCTTCTTCGAAGACCTCGCGGCGCACGGACTGCTCGATGGACTCACCCGGTTCGACGAAGCCGGCGAGGGTGGAGAAGCGGCCCTCGGGCCAGTGGACCTGGCGGCCGAGCAGGATCCGGTCCTTGTCGTCGATGACGGCCATGATCACTGCGGGGTCGGTGCGGGGGTAGTGCTCGGCGCCGCAGGCCGGGCAGCGGCGGATGTGACCGGCGGCCGCGATGACGGTGCGTTCGCCGCAGCGCGAGCAGAAGCGGTGCATGCGCTGCCAGTTCTCCAGGGCGACCGCGTGCACCATCAGGCCCGCGTCGCGCGGGGACAGCAGCAGGCCCGCCTCGCGCAGGCCGGCCGGACGCGCGGACTGGTCCATGCGGCCCGGGAGGGTGTCCTTCTGGAGCGCGAAGTAACTGACCCCGTCCTCGTCGGTGCCCAGGAAGTAGCGGTGCGCTTCGGTGAGGGGGGCCTCGAAGGAGGGGGTCATGACGAGTTCGGTCCGGCCGTCGGACGTCTCGTCGATGAGGACCTGACCGCCGGAGACCACGAAGCAGCGCGTCGTGGGGTGGCTCCACGCCGCGGCGAGCCAGGCCTCGTCGAGCCGGTGGTGGGCGGCGCGGTCGATGCCGCTCGGGGCGGTGAGCGAGATGGGTCGGTCTGCGGTGTGGTCGGTCCAGGTGGTCACGGGTGCTTCCAACTCCCCCGGTGCAACGGTGGTTTCGGCAGGCGGTTCAGCGGTACGTACGGCTGGAGGGGACCGGGTCCGGCGGGCTTTGGGCCTGCGGGGCGGCCCTTCCAGTGTGCCGCGCCCCACGGGCCGGAGGGCCGGCTGTCCGGCGGGCGAGATCGTCAGTCCGCACGGTGCCGCCTCTCCCCGAGCTCACCCCATAGATATGCGGAGGTTTCCACACCTTTGAGGAGCAGATCGAGTTCGACCTTCTCGTTCGGGGCGTGCCAGCCGTCGGACGGGACGGAGATGCCGAGGAACAGCACGGGTGCGCCGAGGACCTCCTGGAGATCGGCCGCGGGTCCGGAGCCACCCTCCCGGGTGAAGCGGACGGGTTGCTGGAAGGCACGGCCCATGGCTCGCGCGACGGACTGGAGAGCGGGGTGGTCCAGGGGCGTCAGACAGGGGCGGGTGGCGGCACCGAACGTGATCTCGTGCCGGACACCGGCGGGCAGCCGGTCGGCGGCCCAGGCACGGACGACCTTCTCGATGTGGTCGGGGTCCTGCCCTGCGACGAGGCGGAAGGAGAGCTTGACCATCGCCGAGGACGGGATGATCGTCTTGCTGCCGGGGCCCTGGTAGCCGCCGCCGATACCGTTGACCTCGGCCGTGGGGCGGGCCCAGATGCGCTCCAGGGTGGTGTGTCCGGCCTCGCCGTGGGTCGCGGTCGACTTCGCGGTCCGCAGCCACTGGCCCTCGTCGAAGGGCAGCTCGGCGAAGAGTTCGCGTTCACGGTCGGTGAGTTCGGTGACGCCGTCGTAGAAGCCGGGTATCGCCACGCGCGCGTGCTCGTCGTGCAGGGCGGCGACCAGGCGGGCGGCCTCGGTGGCCGGGTTGGGCACCGCACCGCCGAAGGAGCCGGAGTGGATGTCCTGTTCCGGCCCGTGCAGAGTGATCTCGCATTCGGCCAGGCCCCGCATGCCGGTGCACACGGTGGGGGTGTCCGCGGACCACATGCCGGTGTCGGAGACGATCACGGCATCGGCAAAGAGCCGGGCCGCGTGCTGCTCGACCAGAGTGCGGAAGTTCGGGGAGCCGGACTCCTCCTCGCCCTCGATCAGCAGCTTCAGGTGGACGGCCGGGGAGGTACGGCCGGTGGCGGCGAGGTGGGCACGGACGCCGAGTGTGTGGAAGAACACCTGGCCCTTGTCATCGGCCGCCCCGCGCGCGTAGAGGCGGCCCTTGCGGATCTCGGGCTCGAAGGGGTCGCCGGCCCAGCCGTCCTCGCGGGCGGCCGGCTGGACGTCGTGGTGGCCGTACACGAGGACAGTGGGGGCCTGCGGGTCGTCGGCGGGCCACTCGGCGAAGACAGCGGGGGCGCCGGCGGTCGGCCACACCTCGGCGGTGGGGAAGCCGGTCTCCCGGAGCTTGTCGACGAGCCACTCGGCGCTGCGCCGCACGTCCGCCGCATGCTCGGGCTGGGCGGACACCGACGGGATGCGCAGCCACTCCGCGAGGTCAGCGAGGAAGGCGCCGCGATGGTGGTCGATGTACGTGCGGACGGCACTGTCCGGGGTCTCGCTCATGGTCACGAGCCTATCGGCCCGCGCCGGCATCCTCGTCCGCCGGTTCCTCGGCGGAGGGCGCGCCCCGCAGCAGCCGCTCCAGCGCGGCCCGGTCCGGAAGGCCTTCGGGGCGTACGACCTCCCCGGTGCGGACGTACAGGAACGCGGCCCTGACGGCTTCCGGACGCACTCCTTGCTGCTCGGCCCAGGCGAGCCGGTACAGGGCGAGCTGGAGCGGGTCGCCGGTGCGGCCGGTTTTCCAGTCGACGATCTCGTACGCCGTCCCGTCGCCGTCGTCCGTACGGTAGACGGCGTCGATGCGGCCCCGCACCACGCGCCCGGCGATGGCGAGCTGGAACGGGGCCTCGACTCGGTACGGGGTGCGGTGCGCAAAGGGGGTGCGCTCGAAGGCGTCCTTGAGGGTCTCCAGGTCGCGCTCGTCGGCGATCTCGGCGTCTCCTCCGGGCAGCTCCTCCGGCTCCAGCATGGGCAACCGCAGTTCCTCGAAGCGCGCCTCGACCCAGGCGTGGAATCGGGTGCCCCGGCGCGCGGCGGGTTGCGGGGGGCGGGGCATGGGGCGCGCCAGTTCCTGCGCGAGCCCGTCGGGGTCGGCGGCCAGGCGCAGCACCTGCGATGCGGTCAGCGACGGCGGCAGGGGAACGTCGGTCACGCCCGCGCGGGCGCGCAGCAGCTCTCCGGTGAGGGCGTCCAGGTCGCGGTCCCAGGAGGCGATGGTGCGGGCCTCCTCCGGGGTGAGCGGGGTGACGTCCTCGGCCGGGTGCCGTCGGGGGTGCGGGACGCTCGGGGGGACCTCGCCGCCCGGCACGCGCGCGTGGGGTGCCGCCGGCCGGCGTGCGCGGCGGTCCGCCGTCCGGGAATCCCGGTCGGAACCCTCGCCTTCGGGGGGATCGTCGGGGAAGCCGTCGTAGCGGCCGCCGTCGGGGAACCCCTCGTAGAGGTCACCGTCGGGGAACCCGTGGTGGGGGCCGCTGTCGGGAACCTCCTCGTACGGGTCGCGCTCCTCGCCGAGGACTTCGCCGACGTAACGGTGTTCGTCCTCGTAGGGGTGTCCGTCGTCGTAGAGATCTTCGTCGTCCGGTGGCGGGGGCCATTCCGGGTCGTCGTGGACGGCCCGGTCGTCGTGGACGGCCGCGGGATGGGCGCCGTCGTGCGAGGCGATCTCGTCGAGGTGGGCCAGCACCCTCCCGGCGGCGGCGCGGCGGCGGGCGAGCGCCGCCTCGTCCAGTGGCAGCGGCCATGCGTGGTCGGCGGTGGCCTGGCGCAGCGCCGGGTTCTCCTCGTCCTCGGCGGGCTCCTCGCTCCAGACCTCGATCTCGCCGTACCCGGCGGCGCAGTGCTCGTAGAGGGCCTGGAGGAAGTCCGAGGGCCCGCGAGGGCGCTTCTGGGCGGGTCCCCACCAGTGGCCGGAGCCGAGCAGCAGGGAGCGGGGGCGGGTGAAGGTGACGTAGCCGAGGCGCAGTTCCTCGGTGTGCTGGTGCTCCTTCATGGCCTCGTGGAAGGTCTTCAGGCCCCGGGAGTCCCACGTCTCGACGTCGGGCAGGGTGTCGGCGTCGCCACGCAGGGCGTGCGGCAGCACCTTGCCCTGGGCGGTCCACTTCTCGCGGCCCTGGGTGCTGGGGAAGGTGCCGGTGACCAGTCCGGGGACGGCGACGACGTCCCACTCCAGGCCCTTGGACTTGTGCGCGGTGAGCACCTTGACGGTGTTCTCGCCGCCGGGCAGGGCGTTGTCGAGACCCTTCTCGTACTGGGCGGCGGTGCGCAGGAAGCCGAGGAAGGCCAGGAGGGAGGCGTCGGGGTCGTTGGCGGCGAACGAGGCTGCGACGTCCAGGAAGTTCGACAGGGTCTCGCGGCGTCGGGCGGCCAGGGCGTGCGGGGACGCGGACAGCTCCACCTCCAGGCCGGTGACGGCGAGGACCCGGTGCAGGACGTCCATCAGGGGGTCGGCGAGGGAGCGGCGCAGCTCGCGCAGTTCGGCGGCGAGGCGCGCGAACCGCACGCGCGCGTCGGGCGAGAAGGGAAGTCCGTCGTCGTCCCGCTCTGCCTCCATGGGCAGTTCCAGGAAGGTGTCGAGGGCGTCCGCGAGCGAGATCACCTCGGAGGGGTCCACGCCCTCGACGGCCGCGGCGAGCCGACGCTCCAGGTCGTCGTCGGCACCCACGCGCGCGTAGGACACGAGCAGCCGGGCGCGCCGGCCCAGGAGAGCGAGGTCGCGGGCGCCGATGCGCCAGCGTGGCCCGGTGAGCAGGCGGACCAGGGAGGCGTTGGCGCCGGGGTCCTGCAGGACCTCGCAGACGGCGACGAGGTCGGCCACCTCGGGCAGGTGCAGCAGTCCCGACAGGCCCACGACCTCCACCGGGACGTCACGGGCGACGAGGGCGCCCTGGATCTCCGCGAAATCGGTCGCCGTGCGGCACAGCACCGCGATCTCCCCGGGCGCCGTACCGGTGCGCACCAGGTGGGCGATGGAGTCGGCGACCCAGTCGATCTCCTCGGCATGGGTGCTCAGCAGCGCGCAGCGGACCTGTCCGTCGTGTTCGGCGCCGGGGGCCGGGCGGAGGGCCTCCACGCCCGCGTGCATCGCGCGCAGTGGCTCGGCGAGCCCGTTGGCGAGATCGAGGAGGCGGCCGCCACTGCGGCGGTTTTCGCTGAGTGCCTGGCGGGCGGCGGGGCGGCCGTCGGCGTGCGGGAAGTGCTCGGGGAAGTCGTCGAGGTTGGCGACGGACGCCCCGCGCCAGCCGTAGATGGCCTGGCAGGGGTCGCCTACGGCGGTCACCGGGTGGCCGGTGCCGCCGCCGAACAGCCCGGCGAGCAGCACGCGCTGGGCCACCGACGTGTCCTGGTACTCGTCGAGCAGGACGACGCGGAACTCCTCGCGCAGGATGCGGCCCACCTCGGGGATACGGCCGAGGGTCGCCGAGAGGGCGATCTGGTCGCCGAAGTCGAGGAGGTCGCGCTCACGCTTGGCCGCGCGGTAGCGGCCCACCAGCTCGGCCAGCTCACCGCGGGCGGCTGCGGTCTCCGGAACCTTGCGCAGATCGGCGTTGGCGAGCCGGACGCTCTCCAGGTCGCGCAGCAGTGCGGCGTCGTACGCGCGCACCTCCGTGGGCCCCACGAGGTGCTCCGACAGTTCGGAGTCGAGGGCGAGCAGGTCGCTGACGAGGTCCGGGAAGGAGCGGGTCAGCGCCGGGTAGGGGCCGGGCGCCTCGCGCAGCACGCGCGCGGCGAGCTGGTAGCGGGTGGCGTCCGCCAGCAGGCGCGAGGCAGGCTCGAGCCCGATGCGCAGCCCGTGGTCGGTCAGCAGGCGACCCGCTAAGGCGTGGTACGTGGAGATCAGCGGTTCGCCCGGCGGGTGGTCCGGGTCGATCACGTCCGGGTCGGTGACGCCCGCCCTCACGAGGGCCTTGCGCACGCGCTCGGCCAGTTCACCGGCCGCCTTGTTGGTGAACGTCAGTCCGAGGACCTGCTCCGGGGCGACCTGCCCGGTGCCGACGAGCCACACCACGCGGGCCGCCATCACCGTGGTCTTGCCCGAGCCGGCACCGGCCACGATCACCTGCGGGGCGGGCGGCGCGGTGATGCAGGCCGTCTGCTCCGGGGTGAACGGGATGCCGAGGAGCTCCTTGAGCTGCTCGGGGTCGGTGATACGGGCGGGCACAACGCAGAGGCTATCGGCGACCACCGACAGTGGACGCT
>NZ_JAYWVC010000241.1:0-11081 GCF_036281785.1 Streptomyces chiangmaiensis
TGTGAGTCTTTACCTGGCTGGTCCGGGACCGGCTGGCAGGGTTGACGTCGGTCGCCTCGCTGCTGTCGTGACTCCTGACAAAAGTGGCCCTCAAGGGTGCCTTGCCTATGAACTGTCCGACAGCGGCGGGCGGCTGGCGCCGACCCGGCCCACCTCGGTGGCCTGATAAGAAGCCTGCCCGACCCCCAAGGGCCGTGGCCCGTCACAGTTCTGCCTCGAAGTGACCTCTCCCGGGCACGGCGCCGGTCCGCAGCGACCGGGATCACCGTCTCACGGAGAGGAACCCTGATCGCGTGAACACCATTGTCGCCGGCACGCATTCGTTCGTCATCGGCGTCGACACCCACGCCGGGACTCACACCTACGCCGTGCTCGCCGCCAACGGTGAACACCTGGGCACGGAGGCATTCCCCAACACCCACGCTGGCAGGGCCCGTGCGATCAACTGGGCAGGACGTCGCACCAGCGGGGATCTCGGTGCCCTGTGGGTCATCGAAGGCATTGGCAGCTACGGGGCCCTGATCGCCCGCCAGACGGCACGTGCCGGCTACCGGGTGGTTGAAGCCGCCAGAATGGGACCCGCCGGCCGCCGCGACATCGGCAAATCCGACCCGATCGACGCCCGGCGCATAGCCGCAGCCGTGCTTCCGCTCCCCGAAGAACAGCTGCGCACCCCGCGGATGGACGAGGGGGTCCGGGCGGCAGCCCAGATCCTCCTCACCGCCAGGGACGAGCTGACGGGCGAGCGGACCAGGGCCGTGAACGCCTTGACCGCTCTCGTGCGCATTGCCGACCTCGGCATCGACGCCCGGCGTCCTCTCGGCGCCAAGCAGGTCGGCGAAATCGCCCGCTGGCGGCCCCGCGAGGAGGACCTGGCCACCACGACGGCCCGCACCGAGGCGGTCCGGCTGGCCAAGAGGATCCTCGTACTTGACGCCGAGATCACGGACAACATGAACCGGATAGGCGAGCTCGTCGACGCGAGTCCTGCCGCCGGCCTCCCTGAGGAAACCGGGATCGGCCCCGTTACCGCCGCCACCGTCCTGGTCGCTTGGTCCCACCCAGGGCGGGTTCGCGACGAGGCCGCGTTTGCCGCCCTCGCCGGAGTGAGCCCCATCCCCCCCTCCTCCGGCAACAGCACCCGCCACCGGCTCAACCGCGGCGGAGACAGGCGTCTTAATCGTGCCCTGAACGTCATCGCGATGGTCCGCATGGTGCATCACCCCCAGACCCGTGCCTACGCCGACCGACGACGCACCGAAGGCAAGACAGACCGCGAAATCCGCCGCTGCCTCAAGCGCTACCTCGCCCGACGCCTCTATCGCCACCTCAACAGCGCCGCTACGGCGAACATGAGGGTTGACGGGACATAGAAGCTTCACAGAGGCACCCAAGGGCGAAAGCATGGGCCACCTCAGTCAAGACGATCTTGACGTCATCGCACAGAAGTTGAACTTGCGCCCTCGCAAGACTCTCGACTTCGACACACCTGCCGATAGGCTGGAGGCCCTGTTGCGTTGATCGATTGAGTCCACCGTGGCCCGCTTGAGGACCTCCACGTCCTCCCGCAGCCTCGGTTCTCCCGTCGCAGCGCAGCCAGCCCCTCGCGTTCGCTGCTGGTCAGCCCCTCGTGCTCGCCCGCGTCGACCTCGGTCTGCTTCACCCAGTCGCGCACCGCGGCCTCGGTCAGGTCGAAGTCCTTGGCGACCTGACCGACCGAGCGGTCACCGCGCCGGCACAGCTCGACGATCTCGCCCTTGTACTCCGGCGTGAACGAACGGCGAGGCCGAGGCTCTTCTTCCCCATGCTTTCCATGATGGACATCCTTCCGGGGCAGAACCCCTGATCTCGGACGTCCGTCAAAGCGGATCAAGCCCAGGCCGCGTCGAGGTCGTCGCACCCGAGTAACCGGAGAGGGATCCCAGCGAGCGGCCCGCATCAGCACAGTGGCTGATCGGCATCAGAGGTGGTCTTCGGGGGACCGCCTCTGAGTCCTGTGTAGTCGGAGTTGGGCAAGGCAGCGCCGGGCGACGCCGGACGGGTCCCAGGGGCGTTGCCAGCGCGGCCGAACTCCTGCTCACTGATCGTTTCAGAATGAGAGTCGACAAGCCCGCCGGGGACGATTCCATCCAACAGGGGGTCGCAGTGCTCCTCGACCCGGATTCTCGGCCTTGCCTGGGCCGACGGTGCGAACGGTGGGCTGCATCATACGGCGGAGCTCGTCATGAACCGCGGGTTTCGTCGGCGGGAGCGCATCATAGTCCGCGTCCTCAGACTCCAGAGGGACGTACCCGATGTGCCCGCTGTGCTCAAGTGAACCGAAGGTTGCTGACATCGATGGAGACCATTGTCTGGCCCAGGATCGGGCGGCGGTCCGCATCGCGGCGGTAGGCCCGGCGTTTGGTGGGCAGGCGGATGCCGTCCGCTTCCACGGTGTCGTAGACGTACTGTGCCGCGGCGAACCCGCCTGCGATGTCGACGTGATAGTCATGCCGGCGCAGCAAATGGTCGGGGCCGAAGTAGAAGTCCTGTTGAGTGCTGTGGCCGGCGGTGCCGGGCGGGAAAGTCGCGCGCAGTCCACGCCAGAGTTCCTCTCCTTCCCGCCACGGTTCGATTTCGGTGACGGTGAAGCCGGGCATCGCCAGCAGGAAGGGCGTGGTGAGGTACGTCCACAGCGCGTATCCATTGAAATAGGCGCGATCCAGCGGGTCCCAGGGGGTGTCGAGGTCATGGCCTGCGAACGACTCACGCGGTTCGTCGCGTTCGGCCACGAGGCGTCCGTCGAGTTTTTCGATGCTGACTCGGTCGGCCGTGAAGTTGGTCTTCTGGTCGGGCGCGCCGAACGGCAGTACGGAGGCGTGCTGCTCGTGCAGCCAGACGGTCATCTCACGAGGGGTGGGGTCCTGCGGCATGCCCTTGATTACGAACATGTCGCCACCTGTGACGATGGTGGCGCGGACCATGGTCAGTGCTTTCCAGCGGTCGATCCCGCCGTGGGCGTCGAGAACCTGTGCGAGTAGCGCGGTCATTTCGGTCTCCCTGTTCGGTGGTGTCTGGTGGTGGTGTCGAGGACCTCGTTGTTCTTGTGGCCTGCCGCGACGTCGCGGGTTCGGCCTCGGCGACGCGGTCGATGGCCTTGAGTGATTTCTGCATGCCGCCATCGCCGCCTTCGAGGACGTAGCAGTGCACTCGCATGTGGCCGTGCAATGCCAGGGTTCGGCACCGGTCAGGGACTGATGCGGCAGGCGCGAGAGCGCCTTGCCGCCCGCGAACGAGACCACGAAAGGCGCCGATCGCGGCCGCGTCTGTTCTGTGTGAACGCCTCGCAAAGAAGCATAGGAAAGTTACTTCTTTTTCGCTGAGGGGTGCAGGAAGCGGCCTCGACATCCACGCCGGAGGGTTGCGCGGGCGGCGGCCACGGGTGCCGGTGGTGCGCGGTGACTCGCTTTGCATCGCAGGCCCGGTGCGCCTCGGCAGCGCTGACGAGCTGGCCCTCGACCTACAGCGCTACACGGTTCGGGTACCACACCACATCGTGCCCGATGCGCCATAGTCCGCCTCCACTCGCGCCGTTCCAGCAGCCCCCTTCTTGACCGAAGCATATACCAATTACCTCTGTCGATGCGTGGGCTACTCTGACGGGAAACCTGATTCGATTCGGCGACGTGACAGCTCGATGTCCACCTATTTCTAGCTGCCTGAGAGACTCGAGGAAGTACCGATGGCCGGAGCACGGCTGAACTGAAGTGTCTCCGTAGCGCCGTCGATGCCCACTGAAATCGCCGATGTGCCGCCCGACCTCCCCCTGCGCATGTGGTCGCCGGTCACGGCGAAGCTGATCACCGGCGAGCGCAATGCGGTACTGATCGACGCGCTGATGACGGTGAGCCGACTGGCCGACTGGGTCGCAGCGAACGGCAAGAGCCTCACCACGGTCTTTCTGACCCACGGGCACGGCGACCACTGGTTCGGACTGGACACCCTTCTCGAGCGCTTCCCGCATGTGCGCGGGCACCCCGCAGACCGGGCAGGGCACCGCGACATCCCGGGCCTGGGCCATGACCGGACCACCTCCCCGTCGTCCGCCAAATCCTCGGTGATCAGCGCCGACAGCCCGGAAAACACCACAGACACAAGGGAGTTGACCTCATCCATGCCTCTCGCAGACCGAGACACACCGTCACCACCGACTACGGAACAGAGCCCGCGGTGAGGCTCAGCGCCGCGCTGTGCGCCAAGTTGGATCATCGGCTCCCATCGGGCTGAGGACGTTGCTGAACCAGCCCTGGCGCAGGGACGAGAACTCGATTTGGTCGGTCATGCCCTGGTACATGCCGAGCGGGGTCGGCGCGGTGAAGACGTCGGGGTCGATGAGAGTGTGCTCGGGTGTCGAGCCCGCGGTGGCCCGCGTGTACTTCTTGTCGAAGACGCCGAGGGAGATCAGCCACAGGCAGGTCTTGGTCAGTGACACCCGCACGCGGTAGGAGCCGCCCTCGGTCGCGCGCCGGCGCAGCGCCGCCAGAACGCCGACCGTTCCCAGCCAGCCCACCACGTTGTCGACGACGGGCAGGATCGGCGGCTGCTTGGGGTCCTCGAGGGTGCCCTCCAGGGCGAAGATGCCAGAGACGCAGGCGCCGATCTCGTCGAAGCCCGGGCGGTTCATCCAGGGGCCCGACGGGCCGTGCAGCGTCACCTCGGCGTGGATCAGCCCTGGGCGCTTCGCGGACAGCTCCTCCGCTGTCAGGCCGTGCTTGACGAGGTAACCGGGGTGCCGGTTCGAAAAGAAGACATCCGCGTCGACGAGGAGCTGGTCGAATCGGGTGCGATCCGGGTCGGCATCGCCCAGATAGGTCGACCGCATGCCGACCTGGGTGTCCCAGTAGAACGGCTCCATCTCGACGTCGTCGGGACGCCAGACGTTCAGCACGTCCGCACCGAAGGAGGCGAGATCGCGCCCGATGCCCGCGCCGGCGATGACGTGCCCCATCCCCAGCGCGCGGATTCCGTCGAGCGGTTGCACAGCGCCGTCCGAGAAGGGCACCGGGTCACTGTCCGCAATCTTCTCGATATCGATAAGCGGCAGGTCGGCGAGCACATCGGTGTACTGCGGCTCCTCGAGGAACTCTTCCGCCGTGCGCACCTTGGCCAGGACGATGCCCGAGTCCGCCGATGCCTGCTCGAGCTCGTCCGCGTTCCACTGGGCGATGACGGCGTTGATGGCGGTGGAGTGGTCCGCGCAGTCCAGCATGTCCAGGGCCCTGGCTCGCAGGCTCGGATAGATGTTCAACGCGACGACGCTCCGGCCGTCCTTGGTCCGGCGGAAGAACGGCTGCTCGACAAAGGGGTTGTACTTGTTCCACTTGATCGATGGCCGCCTGCCGTTGATCAGCTCCCACCGTCCGTCGGCGAAGCCGGCGAAGCGGCGAAACGCCTTCCGGACGTCGATGTTGATGTCCTGGTCATGCCCGCCTCGGTCCCGCCAGATCGCCGAGGCGGCGACCCCCTTGGCCGCCAGCGCCAGCGCGGCGGCCGATCCGAACCGGAAGCGACCGGGGATCAGCGGATCCGCCCCCGAGGCGAACGTCACCTCACCGCCGCAATCCTGGGGCTTCAGCCCGGCCTCGCGGAGGATGGTCGCGAGATTCGCCTCGAAGTCGAAGACGTCCGTCGATATCGGGTTCTTGACTGCGTGGCGAATCTGCTCGGTCAAATTCATTGAGTCCAGCTTCCTTTCTGAGCCAGCGTCAGATGCCGGCAGTCAGACACTCCGTCGCGCGGCTCCAGCGGAGCCGGTCAGCGACAAACGTGCGCAGTGTCAGTGGTTCGCTCAGTTGGAGTGACGGGTTGAGAGGTGGCGGATGACTACTGCGCCAGGCACAGTCCGGTCAACGGGACCGGCAGAGCGATGAGCTCGTGCGACTCCTGGCCGGCGGCGGGGCCGTCCGGCAGCGGAACGGCGCGGATGTGACCGCCCAGGTCGGAGACGTAAGCCATGCCCGCCTCGCCGTCTACAGCGAGGCCGATCGCCTCGGCGAACCCCTCGGCAAGGACCTCGGCCGGCTGACCGACCGCGCCAACTGCCGGAAGGGGCGCACGATTGAGCGTGTTACCCAGGGGCGCGGCACCGCGGTCGGTCCAGTACAGCCAGTCACCATCGATGTGCAGGTCGATGGGCTCGGGAAGCCCGCTCCAGAGCACCTCGGTGTCGGACCGGTTCTCCGCCGATTCACCCGCCGGGATCTCCAGCCCTGCCCGCAGGATCCGGCCCTTGCCGCCCTTGGACGGCCCCTTCTGCGTCCAGTAAAGGTGCTTGCGGACGGGATCCACCGCCACGCCGACGCACTCGCCCATGATCCCGTCCTCTGTGGGGTTCACCACGAGGTCGGTCAAGCCGCTGCCGTCCACTGCGACCCGGCTGACCCGATGGCCTTCGCGGTCACCCCAGTACAGCCTGCCGGCGCCGTCGGAGGTCAGCTGCTTGCCAGTGGTCATCCGCCCGATCGCGACCACGTCGCGTAGCGGGCCGCCGCCCAGGCTCAGGGCGTGGACGCCGCCATTGCGCCGGGAGAAGTCCTGCCCGGTTTCGCCGGGCGTGTCGGGATCGATCGTCGGGGTGCCCATGGTGGTCCAGTAGACGACCCCGGATTCCAGCACAATGCCGTCCGGCGCGGCGCCGGTATCCTCAACCACCGTGTGCACGTGCCCGTCCGGGAGACCCACACGCAGCACCGTGCCGGGCACAACCTGAAGCGCCAACAGTGCCTTTGCCATGGTCACTCGTCCTCCCCGTCGACGGCTGCCGGCTCTGGCCAGCCAAGCGGCTTGAGGGCGGCCCGGGTGCGCCCATCGCGCAGTGCGGCCAGCCGCTCATAGGCCGACCCGCCGGTGCCATAGGCATGCTCGACCGCGTCGAAGACCTCGCCCATCCGGGCCGGGTCGGATTTGCCGATCTCGAAGGTCATCTGCGAACCGACATGGGAGGCAAGATGGCGCATGCCCTCCGGTCCGCCGCCGAGGACACCGCTCTCGAACGGGCCGATCGTGGCATAGCGCAGGCCCAGCGAGGCCCGGACCAGGTCGTCGAGATCCTTCACGTCGATCACGCCCTGCTGTACCAGGTAGAACGCCTGGTCGTTGAAGACCTTCTGCAGCCGATTGCCGACGAAGCCCGGGATCTCCTTCTTCAGCCGGATCGGCAGCTTGTCCAGCTCCCGGTAGACCTCGACCGCCCGGTCCACTGTGCGCGCGGAGGTCTGCGGCCCGGGCACCACCTCCACCAGGGGCATCAGCTCCGGCGGGTTGAACGGGTGGCCGATCACGATGCGTTCTGCCGCGGGGTTGCGCTGGGCAATGGCGGAGGGCAGCAAGGAGGACGAGGAGGAGGCCAGCACCACGTCGTCGCGGGTGTGCGCGGCCAGCGTGGCGAACATCTGCTCCTTGATCTCGATCCGCTCCGGTCCGGCCTCCTGCACGAAGTCTGCCCTGGTCGCGGCCGCGGCCAGGTCGTCGGTCGCGGTCACCGGCACGCCCACCAGCTCGCGTGCCACCACCTCTTTCAGATCGGGCCGCGGGTCGCTGACGCGGACCTCCCAGCCCGCCTCGCTGAACAGACGTGCCCAGGAGATGCCGATGACACCGGCACCGACGATCGTTACGACCGCCATGCAGATCACCCCACAGGAAGACGGGAACACAGAAGCAGCTCAGAGGAGTCAGCCCTGGCACGGCACCGGCACCGCTTCTTGCAGGAAGCGGTCATGGACAAGGCGGCGAGTCGAGCGGACCGTATGCCATCGCACAGGCGCCACACTCCAGCCGGCTGCTTCGGATCCAGTCGACACCCGCCGACATATGTCTGTCCAATATATGATTGCGTAGTGAGTGATAGCCCAAGCAGTATCAACCTCTCGCGGCGGATGCTGGAGCAGTTCCTGGTCGTCGCGCAGGAGAAGCATTTCGGCCGGGCCGCCGAGCGGCTCGGCATGAGCCAGCCGCCCCTCAGCCAGTCGATCCAGCGCCTGGAGCGGGTGGTGGGCACGCGCCTGCTGGACCGCGGCCCCGGCGGCGTGCGGCTGACCGCGGCGGGGAGGGCGTTCGCCGCCGATGCACAGCGGCTGCTCGATCTTGAGACCGCCGCGGTCGAGCGGGCCCGGCGGGTCGCCGGCGGACTGGAAGGGGACGTCCGGGTCGGCTACGTCAGCCTCCTCAGCCACCTCTACCTCCCGGAGATACTGCGCGCGGCAGCCGAGCAACTGCCCGGGCTCCGGGTACACCTGCGGCATGGTTCCTCGGCCGGCGTGGCCGACCAGGTGCGCACCGGGGCGCTCGACCTCGGTTTTCTGCGCGACCCGGCCCAGGTCTTCGACGACCTCACCAGCCAGGTCATCGCCACCGAGCGGATCGGCGCCGCGGTGCCCAGCGGTCATCCGCTGGCCGCGGCCGGCGAGATCGACCTCGCCAAGCTGCGCGAGGAGGACTTCGTGCTGCCCGACCCGAGCGCGCTGCCCATCCTCGCGGAACAGGTCCAACTCGCCTGCCGCCAGGCGGGGTTCATTCCCCGAGGGGTGGCGATCGCCGATGATCTCAGCGGCCTGTTCAGCTACGTCGCCGCGGGCCTGTGCGTGAGCCTGCTGCCCGAAGGACTGAGCGAACTCACCGTTCCAGGCGCGACCTTCATACCGCTGCAGGGGCACGCCGGATATCTGGACACCGCCGTCCACGCTGTCCACCGCCCCGACGCCGATCCGGCGGTGAGCCGCCTGCTGAAGATAATCACCAGCCTGCGGTCCAGAAGCTGCTGACCTCCTCTGCGCTTCATGTGGCGAGCGCCGCTCAGGGGCAGCGGTTCAGAGGGTCAGCCGAGATACGGCCGAAAGGGATAGCAGGACCCCGGCGGTGTGATTGCCGGGATCCTCGTGCTGTTTCGGGCTCAGTCGCGGGGGCTGTGGTCCGGGTGGAGTGCCCGGCCCACGGGTGAGTCGAGCGCGTCGGGGTCGACTGCGTCAAACAGCGCGCCATCGTCCAGTACAGCGCCCGGTCAGCTGCCCGTGCATCGCGCCAGACGTAGTCGACGAGGTGGGCCAGGCGCTCGCCCTCGTCGGCCAGGGCCTCGAAGTCCCCCTTCTCTATGGCATCGGCGAGCCGGGGAAGCTGTTCCAGGACCTCGCCCCAGTGGCGGGCGACGGCTTGCTGAGTACGGGTCAGTCCATTGTCGCCGAGCGGGTCGATCCGCTTGTTGTACCGCGCCTGTGCCGCTCGAAAAGTCGTCGCCGCACGTCACGCCGTATATCGGTACTCGTTGATCAGACCACCGAGGATCCGGGTACGTAGCACCTTGCGGGTGTCGAGGTCATGCACGGTGGCGGGCTGTTCGTGAGCCTCGGGCGGTAGCTGGTGTCGGGCCTGGTGGGGTCGGTGCTCGTTGTGGTGCCGCTCGTAGGCGGCAAGGACCTTTCGAGCATGGGCCTCGTTCGCGATGAGGACGTGGTCGAGGACCTCACGCCGGGTGCTGCCGATGATCCGTTCGCAGTGGGCGTTCATCCGAGGAGTTCGCGGCGCGCTCTTGAGAATCTCCATGTCCTCGGCCTGGAAGACGCCGTCGAACGCCTCGCCGTACTTGCCATCACGATCACGCAGCAAAAAGCGCAGGGACTCCATGCGTATGCCCATGTCGGCGGCGAGATTCCTCGCCTGCTGCACCGTCCCATCCCGCGTCGGATGGGCGGTGACCCCGGCGATGTGCAGGCGCCCGGTACCGTGCTCGATGAACGCCAGCGCGCACAACCGCCCACCCCGCGCGGCGTCGATGTGGAAGAAATCCGCCGCGATGATGCCCTCGACCTGGACGGTGAGGAACTCACGCCGAGTCGGGCCAGTACGACGCGGCGCCGGGTCGACACCCGCGGCATTCAGTATCTGCCAGACCGTGGAAGCGGCGATGATGCCCGAGTCGGGCCAACTCCCCCTGGATCCGCCTGTGTCCCCACCTCGGATAGCAGACAAGGCGATGGGTCTGCGGAACCTCCGAGCAAGTCCTGGGAAGCCAACCGCGGATGGATGCTCGCCGCCAACCTCGGACACGACCTCGACTGCTGGGTCCGCCTGCTCACCCTGCACGACCAAGACGACCTGGAGCGCGCCGAACCGGACACGATGCGCTACCGGCTCTACCAGATGCCCGCCCCACGCCCGGCGTCGCCGGCTGCGGATCGAACGCACCTGGCCCTGAGCCGACGCGTTCGTCCTCGCCTGGCACCGCCTGACCGAGCTTCCGGCCGCCACCTGACGGTCGGCACCAGCCCCAACGACCAGGAAGGAGAGCAACCCCGGGCCCGTGGAACCCGGCGTCCCCGCAGCGTCATGCGACGGCCTACCCCACCGGCACCGAGGACATTACGGGCGAACCGCCGAGACGATCACCGAGCACCAGCCGCTGACGAATCGAGGCCAGTGGCCTGATAGACCTTTCATCCAGTCCGCGCAGCCACGACCGCCCATGCTCAGCTGCCCGCGACACGGCACGGTCGAAATCAGCGGATCGGTTCCCCATCACGTCTGCCCCTAACATTCCCTTACTTCGTGACCAGTTGAACCATCGCGCCGACACCAACCATGACGATCACCCCGCGTAGCGCGGCGGGCTTCAGCTTGAGCCCGACCTGGGCGCCGAGCTGCCCACCGAGGTTCGAGCCGACAGCGAGCAGGGCGACAACAGGCCAGTTGATCGGCGCGATGAGAGCAAAAACCGTGCCGGCGACGACGTTCACCAAGGCGGACAGGACGTTTCTCGTACCGTTGAGCCTCTGCAGAGGCTCGGGCAGCATCACGCCCATCACCGCCATCATCAACACGCCCTGTGCGGCGGTGAAACACCCGCCGTAGATACCGATCAGGAACGTGAAGATCAGCAGCAGCGGGGTGATGCTGTGGTGGTCCGTGCCCTCGACGCCATCGGCCTCGCGGCGTTTCGCGATCCATCGGGAGATCCTGGGCTGGACGATCACCAACGCCACGGCGAGGCCGACGAGCACCCGCAGGATTGACGGGTCTTCGAAGTTGAGCGGGTGCGCCACGAGGCGCTG
>NZ_JAYWVC010000242.1:0-10988 GCF_036281785.1 Streptomyces chiangmaiensis
GAGGATCCGATCCGTCGGTGATGTCGCCGCACGCGAAGAGGCGAGAGACAGAGGGGGTGGTGGGGCGGAGAACCTCAGCGGTGGCAGCCGCCGAGCGTGAGCCCGGCGCCGCCGTCGAGGCGAAGGGTCTGGCCGGTCGTGTAACCGGCCGCGGGGGAGAGCAGGTAGAGCACCGAGCCGACGACCTCACCGAGGGTGGCCACTCGTGCCAACGGCACCGACGAGAGTTGTCGTTCACGTGCCGACACGGGCATCGCGAGCACCTTCGGGGACCCGAACAGTCCCGGTGCGACCGCGTTGACCCGGATACCGTCGCCGGCCCATTCCGCGGCCAGGCTTCTGGTCGATCCGAGGATCCCCGCCTTGGCCGCCGCGTATGCGACCTGGCCGGGGAGACCGTCCTGCGCCGCGATCGACGAAAGGAACACGATCGAGGAGGAACCGGCGTCCTTCAACGCCGGGTACGCCGCCTGAGCGACCGCGAACTGCGCCACCAGGTTCGCATCCACATCCCGCCGGAACGTGTGCACCGGAAAGGTCCGCGCCCGATGAATCGTGTCGACGATCCCCGCCCCGCCCACCAGCGCATCGACCCCGCCGAGCAGCTCTCGAGCGGTCTCGACGGACCGACGCACGGCGTCGTCGTCCGTCAGATCGGCCGTGTCAAGCTGCCCGAACCGCCCCTATCGATCAATCGACAAGGGCCGTAGCTGCGACCCGAATCCTACGGAAAGTCGTCTCCGCGTAAGGTGGCCGCGTGGCCAGGAAGAAGTCCCTCGGCGACGGCCCCGTGCTGCGCGGGCAGATCCTGGAGTGCGCCAGCCGCCTATTCTACGAGCGGGGCTTCGGCGCCACATCGATCCGCGACATCGCCGAAGGCGTCGGCATCTCCTCCTCGACGATGTACCACCACTTCACCAACAAGCGGGACGTGCTGCACGCCATCGTCTCGCGCTTCATGACGGATTTCGTCGATGCCACCCTCCCGACGCTGTGCGACCAGTCCCTGAGCCCGACCGAACGCATACGCCGAACGGTCCGTCTGCACATCGAGATCAGTGATGACCGTCGCCCGGAACTCCTCGTCGGCAATCCGATCCGCTACGCACTGGACCCTGCGCAGAAGGAACAGGGCGTCAAACTGCAGACCATTTACCACGACGCGGTGCGCGACACCATCGAGGAGGGCGCTCGCACCGGCGAGTTCACCGTCGAGAACGTCTCGATCACGACGATGGCCGTGCTGGACATGCTCAACGGAATCCGCGAATGGTTCTCGCCGGACGGGCCGTTGACCCGCGCCGAGGTCATCGACCGCTACGTCGACCTGATCATGACCATCCTCGCGGCAAGACCCGCGACCGGCAGAGGTCCAGCGCTATAGCCGGCGAACCGTCCCTCGGCGGAAGGTGGATCGAGTCCCGGCCGCGATTCGCTCACTCGTGCGCGATGGCCGCCAGCAGATTCATGCGGGACGCATGCAACGCCGGCAGCAGCGCCGCCACGATGCCCACGACCGCCGAACCGACGACGACCGCGACGATCGTGCCCCACGGAATCGTCAGCGTCTTCATGCCCTGCAGCACCAGCACCTGCTGGGTGCACAGGCCCCACACCAGCCTCAGCGCCAGCCCCACGTCGAGCACCGCGATGACGATCGCCAGCCCGAGCAAGGCGTACTGCCGGAGCCCGGCCTCGTCGTCCCCACAGCGTGCGAGGCAATGGCCGTCGTCTCGGAGGAACAGCTCACCGAGACCCACCCGGGTGCCGAGATGCCGAAGGGCCGCGCCCGGACTGCGTGGGCGCGATGCAGGGCTAAGCCGCTTCGAAGCGTCACTCGACAAGGATGCCCTTGCGCCGAAATTTCTACCGATCCGAGTGGTAAGGCACCGAAGTCTGATGCCGCTCATAGTTGTCAACCCCAAATGGGTGCAGGTGACGAATGGATGCAGGGAGGTGCCGGATGAAGGCGATCGTCGTGACAGACCAGGCCGCCGGAACGGCGGGGATGAAGCTGGTGGAGCGGCCCGAGCCGCAGGCGGCGAGGCTCGCCAGCCTCGCAGGCGCCAGCTACGGCGATGTCGTCGTTGAAGTTCATGCGTCGGGGTTCACCGGGGATGAGCTGGAGTGGCCCTCGACCTGGATCGATCGCCTCGGCCGTGACCGCACGCCTTCGATTCCCGGTCACGAGGTAGCTGGAGTGGTCACCGCCCTCAGCTATGGCACCACGGGGCTGTCGGTGGGACAGCGGGTGTTCGGCCTGACGGACTGGACTCGCGACGGTTCGCTGGCGGAGTACGTTGTCGTAGAGGCACGTAACCTTGCGCCGCTGCCCGGCGATGTCGACTTCACGGTGGGTGCGGGCGTCGCGATGACGGGCCTGACCGCGTGGCAAGGTCTGTTCGAGCATGGCCACCTCGGGGCGGGGCAGAGCGTCCTCGTGCACGGTGCAGCCGGCGCAGTCGGTTCGATGGCGACACAGCTCGCACGTGAGGCCGGCGCCTACGTCATCGGTACCGGACGTGCTGCCCACCATCAGACGGCGCTCGACTTCGGCGCGCAGGAGTTCGTCGACCTTGAGAACGACGCGCTGGAAGATGTCGGCAGGGTCGATCTGGTGTTCGATTTCTTCGGCGGCGACATCGGGATGCGGTCCGCGGGTCTGGTTCGAGCTGGAGGAATGCTGGTGAGCGTCGCTGGGCCGCCCGAGGCACGGCCGATCGACGGCCTGGCGGTCGACTTCGTTGTCGTGTCCGATCGCGCCCAGCTAGGTGAGATTGCCCGGCGGGTGCATGACGGACGGCTACGGACGAACATCGGTCAAGTCGCAACCCTCGACGATGCCGTCGCTGCCTTTAACACGACCGAGCGGATCAACGGGAAGACGATCATCCGCGTTCGTCCGTGAGGATTCGGGGGACAGCGACCCGTCCTTGACCCTCGCGGCGAAGGAGAGGCAAGCCTCGCACCTCCGCGCGGACTGCGCACTGGACGCGGCAGACTCCAGCGCCACCGACGAAGCGGTCCGCCGGACGCTCGCCGCGGCCGAGAACGCCCGGCGTTGCGAGGGCAGAGCCTCGAGACCCTCGCGAGACTCCATGACGGCCTGTTCGGCGTCTGCGACAGTTGCCGAACAAGCATCGACCTCGAACGAATGACGGTGCTCCTGCACACACGGCTATGCATGCGGTGCAAGCAGGCGCACGAATCCAGTCCACACCCATAGCTGCAATCCGTTCGCCCATTCTCTCGCCCCGTCGGCCAAAACACCTCAGCGCCGGCGCCTGCTCTCGCCCCTTGGAGGCGCCCGCCGTGAAGATGATGCAGTTCCTGCGCCAACGAGACGCAGGCTTCACCGCACTTCGCAGATCTGCCAGGGCGGCCGTCGTCGCGCCGGGGCTCTTCGCCGTCAGCACCGCCATCACAGACGACGCCACCATGCCCTTCTTCGCCGCCTTCGGCTCCATTGCCATGCTGATGTTCGTCGAGTTCAGCGGTCCCATGCGGGAGCGGCTCATCGCGCAGACCGCTTTGATCGCGGCTGGTGCGGTCCTGATTTCCCTCGGCACACTCACATCACGAGAGGCATGGCTCGCCACACTGGCAACAGCCGTCATCAGCTTCCTCGTACTGTTCTCCGGCGCGGTCAGCTCCACCCTCGCCACCGCCAGTACGGCTTTGCTCATCAGTTTCATCCTGGCCGCATCCCTTCCCGGACCCGTCCAGGCCATACCGGACCGGCTCGCGGGCTGGGCCATGGCGGGCGCCGCGTCCCTGGCAGCCATCTGGCTCCTGTGGCCGACGCCCGCGAGGGAGCCACTGAGAAACGCCACCGCACAAGCCTGCAGCGCCGTGGCGATGCGACTCAGAGTCGAGGCCGACTGCATCCTCAGTGGCTTCGAACCCGTGGACAAGGCAAAGCTTGAGGCGATCACCCCATCGGCCCAGGCAACGCTCAAAGCGCTACGGACCTCGTTCTACGCGACGCCTTACCGGCCGACAGGGCTGACGACGTCCACCCGCATCCTCATCCGCCTCGTCGACGAGGTCCTCTGGCTGGAGACGATCCTCGACCGCGTACCCCTCACAGAGAAGGCAGGCCCCGCCGACGCCGAGGTTTGCACACTCAAAGAAGCGGCCGCCGACTTGCTTGAAACGAGCGCCGAACTCCTGGCGGCAACCGAGCACCGAGCCCTCGACGAACTGGATTCCATCGCGAAGCGCGTCGCACAGGCGCGCTCCGCGATGGAGCAGGCCGCCGTGTCAGCCTGCCTGACGGACACCGACGGCAGCGTCCACGACCCGGCACGCAGCGACACCGAACGCAAGTCGGCCGCAAGTCGGTTCGTCAGCTCGCTTGAGCCGAGCTTCCGCGCCCAAGAGATGAGCTTCGCAATCTCCGCCATCGCAGCCAACGTAGGGCTCGTCGTCCAAGCCCGCCAACGCACCCTGTGGCAGCGGCTCAGCGGCCAGCACCCCGAAAGCATGCGCTCTACCTTGGCCTCGGCCCAGGAGCGGGCCAAGTCACACGTCGAACCCCACTCGGTGTGGCTCCACAACAGTGTGCGAGGAGCAATCTCCCTCGCCTTGGCCGTGCTCGTAGCCGACCTCACCGGAGTGCAGCACAGCTTTTGGGTCGCCTTCGGAACCCTGGCCGTCCTACGCTCGAGCGCACTCCTGACAGGCCAGAGCTCCTTGCGCGCGATCGCGGGCACCGCAGCCGGGATCATCGTCGGCGGCGCGCTGATATACCTCGTCGGGACGAACACCGCACTCTTGTGGACCCTGCTCCCTGCTGCCGTGCTGTTCACTGGCCTGGCACCGGCAACGATCTCCTTTGCCGCTGGACAGGCAGGTTTCACGATCTCGATCCTCATCCTGTTCAACATCCTTGAGCCCACCGGCTGGACAGTGGGCCTGGTGCGTATCGAGGACGTTGCCATCGGCTGTGCGGTGAGCGTGCTGATAGGACTCCTGTTCTGGCCCCGAGGCGCAGGGTCGGCCCTCGGCCTGGCTGTAGCAGAAGCCTTCGCCGAGAGCGTCCGTTACCTGCGCAGCGCGATCGGGTACGGCGTGACACGTTGCGACAGCCTCACCCCAACAGCCCCCCTTCCCGAAGATGAGCGCTCCCGCGCGGCCGCGGCAGCCCGCCGATTGGATGACGCCTTCCGCGGATTCCTCGCGGAACGCGGCACAAAACACGTGCCGTTGTCCGACGTCACGACGCTGGTCACAACCGTCGCCGTGCTGCGCCTGACCGCAGACGCGGTGCTTGACCTCTGGAGCCGAGACCAAGGAACACATGCCGGCGACAGGACCGCGGCGCGCGCAGAGATTGACCAAGCTGGTACCGCGCTCACCACCTGGTTCGAGGCGACGGCGAGTGCCCTGTCAGGATTCGGAGAGGTGCCCGACTGGGCGGACCAAGACCAGGATGCCGGAACACGGCTCATCCACGCCGTAGAGCGAGACCTCAACGACGACGAAGGCCGACTCTCCTCCACTGCGATCCGCGTCGTGTGGACCGCCGACCACATCGAAGCCGCCCGCAGACTTGAATCCGATGTACTGAAGCCGGCCCGAGCCGTGGCAAAGCTTCAACGCGACCACAATGCACGCATGCGGCTGTTCCGTCGGACGCAGCCGCCTCACGCTCTTCGGCGCTGAACCATGATCCCTTATGGACATTGCTCAGCAGACCATGCGACTCGGAGCCTCTAACCTCGCGCTTTCGGCCTTGGATGCGGAACGGGCCGGAGGCTTCACGTCCGCCGACCCGCTGCCGTTCCCCTCACCACCGCCACCCACAGGCGAGTCCTGCGGCCCCGGCTCGGCCGAAGCCTCGTTCTTGACGCGGTACCAGCCGCCCTCGCTCTAGGGCATTTGGCAGCGGCTGGACGCGGCCGTGCGGGCCAAGTCCTCCACGGGAACGCTTTCGTCGTCGCGGCGGTCCCGGTGGCCCGCCTCTCCGGCAGGGCCGGGTCACCGCTCGGCGAGCAGTTCCTTGGCGGCTGCCTCGATGTGGCGGGCGCTGATGCCGGCCGCGTCCAGCAGTTCGGCCGTGGTGCCGGAGCCGGGCATCTTCCGGATGGCCAGGTGGTTGAGGTGCAGTCGCGGTACCCGGGCGGCCAGCAGCGCGTCGGCGACCGCCGAGCCTAGCCCTCCCTCGGGATGGTGGTCCTCGGCTACGACGAGGCGCCCTTGAGTGGCGCGGGCCGCGGCGGCCATTGTGCGGATGTCAACCGGTTTGACCGAGTACAGGTCGATCACTCGGGTCCGGATGCCATCCGCGGCCAGCCTGTCGGCGGCGGCCAGGCACTGGTGCACGGTGACGCCGGCTCCGATCAGCGTCACCTGGTCGGCGTCGGAGGAGCGCAGCACCTTGGAGCCGCCCACCGGGAAGCTCTCACCGGGCCCGTAGAGCACGGGGTAGCCGCCGCGGGTGGTGCGCAGGTAGCTGATGCCGCGGGTGTCGGCCATGGCAAGGGTGAGGGCGACGGCGCTGGTGGCGTCGCTGGGGTAGAGGACCGTGGACCCGTGTACGGCGCGCATCATGGCCAGGTCCTCCAGCGCCATCTGGGACGGGCCGTCGGCGCCGATCTCCACCCCGGCGTGGGAGCCGACCAGTCGCAGGTTGGCTTGTGAGATGGCGGCCATGCGGATGAAGTCGTGGGCTCGGGTGAGGAAGGCGGCGAAGGTCGAGGCGAAGGGAATGTAGTGGCGCACGCTGAGCCCGACGGCGGCGGCGACCATCTGCTGCTCAGCGATGAACATCTCGAAGTATCGGCCGGGGTAGGCCTTGGCGAACTCGTCGGCGTGCGTGGAGTTGCTGACTTCGCCGTCCAGGGCCACCACCCGTGGATTGAGCCCGCCAAGGGCGAGTAGGGCATCACCGTAAGCCTTACGGGTGGGGACCCGCTCCCCGCAGGTGTAGGCGGGAAGGGCATGGCCGGGCTCAGCAGCCGTGACCGGCGACACGATGCTGCCCTGTGGCAGCGGCCCGCGAACCAGCAGGTTGCGTTCGCCGCCGAGTTCGGCGACCGCGCGGGCCGCCATGTCCTCGGGGAGCGGCTTGCCGTGCCAGCCCTCGCGGTCCTCGACCTCGCTGTAGCCGCGGCCCTTGACGGTGCGGGCGAGGATCACCGTCGGCCGGCCGGTGCTCCCGTCGGCGGCAGTGGCCAGTGCCTGGTCGATCTGGGCCAAGTCGTGGCCGTCGATGGTGAGCACCCGGGCTCCGAAGGCCTCGGCCCGCCGGGCGTACGCCTCGAGGTTCCATCCGAGCTCGGTCGGCCTGCTCTGGCCGAGCCGGTTGACGTCGACCAGGGCGACCAAGTTGGAGAGTTCGTAGTAGGCGGCCTTGTCCAGTGCCTCCCACATGGAGCCCTCGGCCATCTCGCTGTCCCCGCACAGGACCCATACCCGGTAGGGCAGCCTGTCGAGGTATTTGCCCGCCAGGGCGACGCCGACGCCGTCAGGCAGCCCTTGTCCGAGCGAGCCGGTGGCGACGTCGACCCACGGCAGGACCGGCGTGGGGTGGCCCTCGAGCCGGCTGCCGAAACGCCGGTAGCCGGTCATGAGCTCCTCGTCGCTGACGACGCCAACGGCCTTGTAGACGGAGTAGAGCAGCGGCGAGGCATGGCCCTTCGAGAAAATCAGGTGGTCGTTGCCGTCCGCCTCCGGGTGGTCCCAGTCGTAGCGGAGGTGCCGTCCGACCAGCACGGCGAGCAGGTCCGCGGCCGACATGCTGGAGGTGGGGTGCCCGGAGCCCGCACTGGTGCTGGATCGAACGGAGTCGACGCGCAGTTGCGCGGCGAGTTCCTCGACCCTGCCCAGTTCGGTCGAGGTCACGGGCTGACTGCTCGCCATAGGTAGCTCCTTGTCTATGTCCGGTGCGCGGCCGTCTTCATGGCCTGCCGGCGCGGCACGCTGGTCGCAACGTCGTGCCGGCGTCCCTGTGGACGGTCGGCGCAGCATCGTTGCCTTGATTGATGGACTAAATGGTCCGGCAATTATCTTGGCCAGTCTCATAGCACGGTAGTGATAACCGAACGGACAAAACAGTCCACTGGCGGCTTCCTTGCACCACGTGATGTGGCAGCTCAGCGCAGACGGCCCCCCGGACACGCGGATACCAGCTTGCCGGACATCCAGGACCGTTGAGCCTGTGGCCGTGTCAAGTACGTCCTCGCAACGAAGCTGGTCAACGAGCTGGTCGAAGCTGCCGACGAGAAGCAACTGACCAAGACGATCGCCCCCTACGACCGAGTCGGTGGCGACGTGCGGCGTCGACGGTGTCCTCCTGGTCTCCATCCACGCCGACGATCGGCTGCCGGGCATGCTGGAGGAAATGGGCCTGCGCACCAGGCTGGCCAGCAGCCGCGGAGCGGACGAGCGGTTGAGCTATGCGGAGTCCGACAGCGCCGGGGGAGCCGCCGAGTCGGTACGGCACCTGCTGCGCTGCAGGAGGACGAGGATCACGACGATTAGCGGGCCGCTCGACATGGACGTCGGCCGCAACCGACTCGCCTGCTGGTACCGCACAGCAGGAGGCAGGGCCTGCCGCAGGTGAACTTCTGGCCGGGGTGGGCGACTTCACCGAGGAGAGCGGCGGCCGCGCGATGCGTTCGCCTCTCGAACGCGTCCCGGATCTGGACGCCGTCTTCGCCGCCTCGGACCTCATGGTGGTCGGCGCCCTGGCCGAACTCGCCAGAAATGGCAGGTACCCGGGGAAGTCGCCGCCGTCGGATTCAAGGAGTCAGTCATCGCCCGCGACGTCAACCCGCCCTTGACGACGGTGTGTCAGCCGGTGGAGGACCTGGGCTTGCACGATGGCCCGGATCCTCACGGACATCGCTCTGCACGACGCGGACCGGCAGCAAGTGACGCTGCTACAGAACTGGTGGTGCACGAGTCGTCCTGACGGGTAGGTGCTCCGGAAGACCCGATCGCGCAGTCACGGTCGAGTTGTCGACGCGTCCGGTCACGTGACGAGCACGGGTGTCGTGTTCACGGGCGATTGGCAGCGATCGGACACTCGACCGCGCCGCTCAGCCGGGACAACCGTCTGGCTTGGCGACACCCTTGAACATGGCACGGCACGGTGTTGGTGGTTCATCACGCGCCGGACGCGGTTCTGCGGTAAACCGTGGGTGTGGTTCCGAGTTCGCGCTTGAAGTGGGTACGCAGGTTGCTCGCCGTGCCGAATCCCGTCGCGTCGGCGATCTTCTCGACGGACAAGTCCGTCCGCTCCAGCAGCCGGCGCGCGGTGAGGATCCGCTGGAGGGTGACCCACCGCATGGGAGGCATTCCCGTTTCGGTCCGGAAGTGCCGGATGAACGTGCGCCGGGGCAGATTGCTGTGGTCGGCCATGTGCTGGACGGTGATGGGTTCGGCGATGTTCTCCATCGTCCAGGCACGTGTGGCGGAGAGCGATGTGGCGGGTGGCGTTTGGACGTCCGCGTATTGATGATGCTCGCTGCTTCTGACCGGTGCGGCGACGACTTCCTTTCCGGATTCGTGGGCTGCGGCCGCTCCATAGTCGGTCCTGATGATATGGAGACAGGCGTCTATTCCGGCTCCGCCTCCCGCCGAGGTCAGGATGTTTCCGTCCTCGACAAAGACCCTGTTGTCGAGGACTTTCACGGCGGGAAAGAGGCGGCGGAGCCGGGAAGTGTACTGCCAATGCGTTGTGACATTTTTCCCGTTGAGGATTCCACTGGCGGCCAATGCGAAGGCGCCGGTGCAGATGGCGGCGATACGTGTTCCCCGGTCGGCGCACCGGCTCAGGGTGTCGAGATAGGGCTCGGGGATGGGGATCTCCGGGTCCTCGAACCCCGGGACCACCACGATGTCGGCGGTCTCCGCCGTGGCGAGCGAGTGGGTCGGGGTGATTCCCGACGCGGCGCCGACGGGCAGTGCGCGGTGGCCGCCGAAGTCGGTCTCGGTGGTGGCATCGGCGGTTTCGGAGCAGACAAAGACCCTGTATCCGTCGTAGCCGCCCAGGATGTGGGCGGGGATGCTGAAGTCGAGAGCGATAACCCGAGGCGTTACCAGGATGGCCACGGTCAGCGGGGCGGTGCGGTACGGCAATGTGGCTCCTCCGGTCCGGGCTACGACCCGCACGGCACGTATGGCGTGCCGAGAGCTTAGCGGTCTCAGCGCCGGAAAGAGCCTGGCACGATGCTTGCGAGAGGTGGCACCGACGCTGCTTGTGAGGGTGACGTGGCGGCCATACGGTGACGGGGAATTCTTCGGATTCTTCCTTTCGGAGGCGATGGGTGTGACGGTGCCGGCCAGGAATGGGTCCCAGGTGGAGAACTTCGGGGTCCCCTGGGAAAGCTCCTACGGATATGTCCAGGCGATCCGCCACGGAGACACGATCTACGTGTCCGGGCAACTGGCGAACAAAGGGAGCGAGCTCGTTGCTCCCGCTCCTGTGGACGGCAACGGGAAAGTCATAGATTTCTCGAATATGGGCGAGCAGATGCGCCAGAGCTACGTCAACGCGCAGGAACTCCTCGCGCGATTCGGGGCCTCTCTCGATGATGTGGTCGAGGAGGTGCTGTACGTGCTGGATATCCCCGCGGCCTTTGAGGTGGCGGGCCCGGTGCGCAAGGCCGCCTACGGACGACAGGACCCGCAGGTGGCGAGCACCATCGTCGGCGTGACCGGTTTGGCCTTCCTTGAGCAGCTCATCGAGATCCGTTTCACCGCGCGGATCTGAGGCCGTTACGAGATGGCCCGCAGCCCGCTCTGGGGTCGTAGGTGGAGTCGGTCGACGGCCTTTGCCGTCCTCTCGTCTGCCAGGAGGAAGACGACGAGTTGTTGTGCGTCCGCCGGGAGTTCGAGCGCCTCGCGGAGCAGCCGAAGCCGCATCCGGAAGGATGGTTGAGTCGCAACTCTCCCCGTCGTGGCACCACATGATGGTTCAGGCAACGGGTCAAGTCGGGGCCACTGGAGCGTGCGCCGTGTCCCCGAGGGACAAGAAC